>JBEBGU010000144.1:0-8021 GCA_040081325.1 Prosthecobacter sp. | reverse complement strand
CTCTGCGACTGGAGCCACTTTGGGCAAAGGCTCCCTCTTTACTTCAGCACTCTGATGCGTCGGCAGTGGCGGCTCAAAGCGAGCCAAATCTGCCGCTGCCGCGAGCTTGGTCGGCGCCTCCTCATCCTTCGTGGGTGGTGACTCCTGCGTCACCGTAAGGTCGCCGAAGCTATGAAAGGACTTAACGAGTGAGGTGGCGTGCGGCAGCGCGGGCCTATGCTCCACAGTCTCCCGTGCCATCACTTCAGATACCGGCTTGGTGGCGACCGTCACGACTGGCACCTGCACACTCCGCGCCTTGGGCATAGGCCGAGCTTCAGTAGCAGGCGCTGCAAGGCTCAGCTTTGATTCCAGTGCTGCAGAATCATGTCGCAGCTGACCGACCGCATAGTCATCATCGAAGCTCCAAGGCGATACCCAGCGTGCTGGCTTCTTCGGCGCAGCTTCAGAGTCATCGCGGGGTGGGGTCATTGGGATCAGTTTAATCGCAAGGTCACAGTCTCAGTCACGCGGCATCTCCAGTTCCACCTGAAAAAAATCCATCAAGACCTGACGATAGGTGGCTCGTTTGAATTTAGGCACCCAGCACATCTGAAATTCATGCGGCAGAATCCACTTCCAGCTCGCGAACTCTTGATGCGTCGCCGCGAGATCAATGTCTGCATCCGTGCCTAGAAAGCGGCATAAAAAATACGTCTGCTCCTGGCCACCGTAGATGCCGTACTTGAGTCGGTTTTTACTGAACGCATAGCGGTAGCCAGCCCGCTGCTGGATGATTTCTAGCTTGTCATGCTTCACACCGATCTCTTCCGCCAGCTCTCGAAACAGCGCCGTCTCCGCATCTTCTCCCTCATCGATTCCACCTTGAGGAAATTGCCAGGCACCTTTGATATTGATTCGTTCAGCCACAAAGATCTGATCCTTCGCATCAAGCAGAATGGCAGCGACATTGGGTCGATAAACGATGGGCGTAGCGGGGAGTTCTTCCATGAAGGCCCGAGCTTACCCGCAGGCGCTGATTTGTCACACGGTTCATCGGCTTGTTCGCCAATTCAAGCCCACGTCGGCGGACTCGACTCATAGGTCACACGTTGCTTCGTCAGCGGATGAGTGAAGGAAATGCGCTGGGCGTGCAGGCACATCGGCGCATCCTGTTTATCCAAAGTCTGCGTGTCACCTTTCGCACCGCCGGGGAGATAAACAGGGTCACCCACGACAGGGAAACCGAGCTGCCACAGGTGAATGCGGATCTGATTCGTGCGACCCGTCAGCGGGCGTGCCTCTAGCAAAGCGGTGCCATCCGCATCACGCTGCAGCACACGGAATTCGGTGCGCGAAGCATCCCCGCTCTCTTCATCCACTTCACGACTGCCTAAAGTGCTCGCCTCTGAACTGATCGGCGCATCACAGGCAAACTCATCATCGGCAGGATGGCCCTGCACACGCACCTGATAGAGCTTCTCGACCTCACCCCGAGCGAACTGTGGCTGCACTTGACCGGCAAAGTGTCGCGAGCGCGCCACGACCACGAGCCCCGTGGTGTTCGCATCTAGCCGATGGCAGGCACGCAGCTTCTGGGGGTGATAAACTTCGTCGAGGATGTATTGCAGTGTGTTGCGGTTAAAACGACCGCCAGGATGCATCGGCAGCGGTGCCGGCTTTTCCAGAACCAAGATGGCCTGATCCTCATGCAGCAGATGAATGTCGGCATTCACATCGGGTTCCACATTCGCCGCGACGAGTTGCACAAAGCGCTCGCCTGCTCTGACGATTTGATCCGCTGAAGCAGGGGCGTGCGTCTCCATTCCCAGCAGACGTTGCTTGTCAAAACGCAGCAACCATTCAGTGCGCGGCACGACTGGGAGGATCGTCACCAGCGTGTCCAGCAGCGTCATGCCATCACCCATTTTCGGGACGGAAAGCGGGCGGTAATTATCATACGGCGTGCTTCCTGGCAGCGGCGTGGTCAGACGGCGAATCGCCTCATGCCGTTTAACGATGCTTTCCTGCATCTGCTGTTCAGTGGACTTGAAGCAATAGGGACAGGACACGTTTTCCACAAAGCGCGCGTCAGCTTGATCGGCATCTGACAGCGGCGACTGGCACATGTAGCACTGCGTGGACTGCGTTTCCTCCAGACCAGGGTCCACACCCACACGCTGATCGAAGACAAAGCACTCGCCATCGTAGTGATCACCGCCCACCTCTTCGAAGTACTTTAAGATGCCACCTTCGAGCTGCCAGATCTGCTCAAAGCCCTCGCGCTCCATGAAGGGTGCCGCCTTTTCACAGCGGATGCCGCCCGTACAAAAAGTCACGATCGGCTGCTTCTTTAATTCAGGTGGGAGCGCGCGCACCGCCGCCGGAAAATCACGAAACGTATTCACCCCGATCACATGCGCGTTTTTAAACGTACCCAGCTTCACCTCATAATCATTGCGTGTGTCCAGCAGCGTCACCGGACGACCTTCATCCAACCACTGCTTCAAAGTCCGCGCCTCGATCCGTGGTGATGTGTATTCGCCCGGCTCGATGCCTTCGACTCCAAACGCGATGATCTCCTTTTTAATGCGCACCAACATGCGGTTAAACGGCTGATGCTCACTGTCGCTGTACTTGGGCGCTAGCCCTTCCAGTCCTGGAATGCGGCGAATCTCTGCCACCAGCGCATCCACCTCCTCGCGCGGCCCCGCGATGAAGAGATTGATCCCTTCTGTGCTCAGCAGAATCGTCCCCTTCAGGCCCCAACCTTTGCAAAGCATGATCAACCGCTCCCGCAGCGACTTGAGGTCAGAGAGCGTGGCAAACTTATAGCAGGAGATGTTCGTGATCGTAGCGGTCATGTCTAGGAGATAGCGGGCGCATCATTACCCACAAAGAAGCCACTGAGCAGCAAAGATTTGTCCCCAGCCTTGTCATCATTGCCTCATTTTCTGCCGACCTCAGGGCGGCGAACTGGAGCCATTTTGGCGGATCCAGGCTAGAGCCTCCTCCTTGGTGGTGATCACGCCTTCGAGCTGAGCGTTTTGCACCTCGGTCAGGATGACGCCGAGCGTCTTCCCAGCTTGCCAGCCGAGCGCCATGAGATCGCGACCATTGAGCAGGGGCTGAGGGATCAGCGGCTCGGTGGAGAACTCTTCGGCTTTGGCCTGCATGAACTCATAGTTATCCAGCAGACCATTGGAACCCAGGCAATCAACTCGATGCAGCGCCAGTTCATCCGACCAAGTCGGGCGGGCCATCATGCGCTTGAGCGTGCTCTTCTTCATCTTCTTCACGTCCTTGAAGACCATGTGATGCTCCACCGCGACCTGCGTGGGTTCGATGACGTCGTTCGGGAATTTGAGTCGGCGTAAAATGTCGCCCGTCATCTCGGCTCCGAGCTTGTCGTGACCGTTAAAGCGGATGCGACCGGTTTCATCGACGGTGTAGGTGGCTGGCTTGGCGATGTCATGAAGCAGCACGCTCAGCACAAGAGGCAGCGAAACCTGTTCCGGCAGCAGGCTGAGCATGAGTCGTGTATGAATGAAGACATCCCCCTCAGGGTGCCACTGCGGTGGCTGCTCCACACCTTTCAACACGAGGATCTCAGGCAGCACCTGCGCCATGAGGCCGCTGTCCATCAGCAAGTCAAAACCGCGCACGCGATTGGCATGCAGGAAGATTTTGATCAGCTCATCGCGGATGCGCTCGGCGCTCACGGACTGAATCGCAGGTGCATGCTCACACACCGCACGCCACGTTTCATCTTCGATTTCAAAGCCAAGCGTGGTGGCAAAACGTACCGCGCGCAGCAGGCGCAGCTTGTCTTCATCGAATCGCTTCGAGGGATCACCGATTGCCCGCAGCACGCGCTTTTCTAAATCAGCCTGACCACCGACATAATCAATGATGCTTCCTGTGATGGGATCGCGAAACAGCCCGTTCACCGTGAAGTCACGACGCTGCGCATCTTCCTCCGCCGTGGAAAAAGTCACGCTCTCGGGATGGCGACCATCTTTGTAGCTGCCATCCGTGCGGAAGGTCGCCACCTCGACGTGCTCATCACCCTGGCGGACAATCACCACTCCGAAGTGGGCACCCACCGTCAGCGCACCTGGAAACAAAGTGATCACCTGCTGAGGTGTCGCGCTCGTGGCCACATCAAAGTCCTTCGGCTCCCGGCCCAGCAGATGATCCCGCACGCAACCGCCCGCGAGCAGCGCCTCATGGCCTGACTGGCGGAGCTTCTGGATGATCTGAATGGCGGCGGCGAGCATGTGAATATGAAATGGCAGCGTTGAGGCTAAAGTTTGACTTAATTCTACCGTGCTTGTTGTATCCTATTATGTCCAGTCATCGCGGATCGCAGCTCCTAGAAGCAGGCTCGGATCGAGAATCCACAAACTTTCAACGATCTATGATTAACGAGGCCGCTAGCACATCTGGAGTCCGCGAACCTCTCTGGTATCAGAGCGCGTTTCCTGTATTTTTGTTAACTTGGGCTGCGTACATTTTGCTCGCCTTTACTCTGATCGTTGTTCCTTCCCAAAGCCTCCACGACTCATTCCTTGAGGTTGTTTTTTTCGGCCTGTTGTTTTCATTATTTTTTGGCAGCCTTGGTTTTCTGATGTGGGTCGCCCTTCCATTGTTGTTGTTTCTTGCTTTGACTCACAAATGGCTGCGTTGCCGCCCATGGATTGTTGGAGCATTTCTATTGAGTGGCACCGCCTATATTTGTTTTCACCAGTTCGGGCCATCCAGTGAAAAGCGGAGGTTTGAGGTGCTGACACACATGCGATGGGATTCCGCAGATTGTCTGATGGCTAAACGAGCAGAAGTCATGGGTGACGGATCTCTCTACTTCTGGGCATTTAAAGGATCACCAAGCCAGTTCAAAGAGCATCTCAGCCAACTCCCGTGGGAGGATCAGCCAGATCGGCGCATGTATTTTGACGATGCAAATTCCTCGGCAAGCAAACGAGCGAATGAAGTGTTCGGTTCTGATTGGAAGCCCACGAAAATGTATCATTACGCAAATGACAGGCGCGACAGCAGTCCGCCATTTGGAATTGGTGTGATGGCGGTGGACGCAGCACAACAGCGCTGGGCAATTTTCTGGATCAGCCAGTGAGACAATGCCTGTACTTTTGAAAGGATCTGCACTTAAGCGCAGATTCATTGAGCATGACTCGTTCCCTGATCATCCTCCTGATCCTCATCACTGGCATCACTCAGGCGCAGATGGCGAACCAGCCACCGATGCCACAGTGGATCGGGGTTTCGACGGAAGCTGAGGTGGGGATCGAGACGCGCTTTGAATCCCAGGGGCGGCTGCTGAAGGCGATCCTGCTACTGGCCTGCGGGACGAACACGGAAGTGCAGTTGAACGGCAAAATCTTGCGCAAGGTGATAGCGACGAAGGATCAGCCTGCGGTGAGCCTGGATCTCACGGCGCAGATCACTCCGGGAACGAATGTACTGCGACTGAAAGCGGTGAAGCCACGCATTGCAGCACTTCTGGAACTCAATGGTGATCTGGCGCAATTGCGGTGGATTGCGAGTGATGAGACGTGGACTTCACCTGATGGCAAAGTGATCATACTCGGTGCGGTGGATGCTGATCCGGCGGCGAACCCTTTCGATTTAAAGAAGACCTTTGATGCCTACAACTCATGGCAGCTTGCGAAGCCTGGCGCACAGAGTCAGGCGACTGATCCGGCGAGCTTCACGCTGCCACCGGGATTCAAGGCGGAGTTGATCCGCTCGGCACAGCCGAACGAGGACTCGTGGGTAGCGATAGCTTTTGATCCGCAGGGGCGTGTCACACTGGCGAAGGAGAAGAAGGGCCTGCTAAGACTCGACCCAAAGGACGGCTCAATGCGCGAGATCGAAAGCACGCTGCTGGAGTGTCGCGGGCTGCTGTATGCGCATGGCGTTCTTTATGCGAACGCGAACAACAGCAAGGGGCTCTACCGGCTGCGTGATGTGGATGGTGACGGAGTCTTTGAAGACAAGCACGAACTCATGCATACGGAAGGCGGCGTGGGACATGGACGGAATCACATCAAGCTCGGTCCTGACGGACGGATCTGGGTAGCACATGGAAACAACGTGCTGCTGCCGAGCCCGCTCGCGGAAACTTCGCCACTGCGTAACTATGCGAACGATCAGGCCGTAATGAACCCATGGGATGGCAGCATGTTTGATGGCAACGTTGAACTGCCTGCGGGGCATGTCGTGGCGGTTGATCCGCAGGATGGCCGTATCGAATTGATCGCAGGTGGTCTGCGTAACCCGCTGGACATTGCCTTCAATCGCGAGGGCGAGCTGTTCACTTTCGACGCCGACATGGAGCGCGATGTGGGCACTTCATGGTACATGCCGACGCGCGTGCTGCATGTGGTGCCGGGTGCGGACTTCGGCTGGCGACGCGGCACGGGGCGTTATCCGTCGTGGTATGTGGATACGCTACCAAGCGTGGTGGACATCGGCCTGTCATCGCCCACCGGCATCTGTTTTGGCTATGGCGCGAAGTTCCCGAAAAAGTATGAAGAGGCGCTGTTCATCCTCGACTGGAGTTATGGGCGAATCATCGCGGTGCATCTGAATGCGAAAGGCGCGAGCTACACGGGCACGCAGGAGACCTTTGTTTCAGGTCGTCCGCTGAATGTCACGGATGCGTGCATCGGACCGGATGGAGCGCTGTGGTTCACAACGGGCGGTCGTGGTACGCAGAGTGGATTGTATCGGGTCACTTGGGAGGGGGAGATTGGTCAAGAGCGTCAAGACGAGGGTCAAGAGGTCAAGAAGCTGAGGGCGCTGCGGCATGAACTGGAGACGATGTGGCCGAAGGATGCAGGGCAGACTTTCCAGGCGATCACGCACCTCGAGCACGTCGATCAGCACATTCGACATGCCGCAAGGCTGGTTCTGGAGCGTGCGCCGACGAAGCTTTGGAAGAAAGAGATCCTCGTAGAATCTCCAGGTTGGCGTGGTATCCTCGGCTGTCTGGCTTTGGCGCGTGTTGGTGAGACGAGTGACCGTGCTGGTATCCTCTCGCGGCTGGATTCACTTTCCTTCAAAGACCTCAGTCAGGAACAAAAGCTCGCCACCCTGCGCACACTCAGCGTCACGCTCGCCCGACTGGGCGATCCGACAGCGGATGAACAATCGCGGCTGCTCGCCTGGCTGGAACCGCTCTATCCCGCGACCACACGCGAGTTGAATCAAGAACTCTGCCGCCTGCTCATCCGTCTCGGCTCCAAGCAGGTTCTCGCAAAGACGCTGCCTATGCTTCGTGACGCGACGGCGAGTGAGGATCTGATCTTTTACCCGATGCACCTGCGTTATCTCAAAGAGGGCTGGACGCTGGAGGCAAAGCGCATCGTCTTCGAGGCACTGAACCGAGCTGAGAAGCTGAATGGCGCCAGCACTTATTTCAAAAGCATCTCGGATACGCGCAGTGAACTGGCGGCGGCGCTTTCGACTGAGGAGATGTCAAAACTTACCGAGGTGATTCATCCGCCGAAGCCCGCTGCACTTTCACCTCATGCAATGCCTGGGCACACCTTCCGCGTCTGGAAGTTGGAGGACCTCGAATCACGATTGGATGAGGTGAGCAAGGGGCGCTCGTTTGAAAAAGGCAAGGCAGCAGCGATCAGCACGCAGTGTGTGTTTTGTCACACCATGAGCACTGATCGCTCCCTGCCAGCGGGTTTGTTTGGCCCGGAACTGGTGCAGGTATCCGCACGTTTTGGGCGGCGCGACTTGCTGGATCACATCCTCGATCCATCGAAGATCGTGGATGAAAAATTTCGCTTCGTGACAATCAAGCGCACGGATGGCACAGCCGTCATAGGTAGTCTGGAGAGCGAAGACGATGAGCGCGTGATCTTGAAGCCAAACCCGCTTTCGCCCGAAACTGTGGAGGTCGGCAAGAGCTTGATTCGTGAGCGCTCAGTTTCGGCCATTTCCCCCATGCCCGCAGGTTTGCTTAATGCCCTGAAGGCTGAGCAAATTCTGGATCTACTGGCCTTCAT
>JBEBGU010000904.1:0-2093 GCA_040081325.1 Prosthecobacter sp. | reverse complement strand
GCCGTAGCCGCCGCGACCTCCGCCGCCGCCACCACCACCTGCTGGGCGGTCTTCTTTCGGACGAGCTTCATTGATGGCGAGATTACGGCCCATGAAATCCTTGCCATTGAGACCCTCAATCGCGGCTGTCATAGCTGCTGGGGTATCCATGGTCACGAATGCGAAGCCACGAGGACGACCGCTTTCACGATCGATTGGAAGGAAGACGTCGGTAACGCCGCCATATTGACTGAATAGCTCGCGGATATCGACATCGCTCGCACTGAAGGGGAGATTCCCCACATACATCTTGGTGTTCATACTTATCTTAGTCTGGGTCTGGGTCTGGATTCGGACGCTGCTTCATGAGCTAGGTGCATTCATATTAGAATACTTCATCGGAATCCGAAGACGCACCTCATCGACTGCTGTTCCTAACCCTTTCACAGGTGGTCACTTCTGGAGGTTTGCCACCTTGAGTGACTAAAAGCAAGTGTTTTGATCATCCTGGAACAGGGAAAATTCACGCCCCTGAAATCAGCCGCAATCTGCGCGCATTAGTCTGAACCGAAGTCTTTTCGAAAAAGTGACACACCACTGCTCTCAATAGATGATAAGCCGCTGAAGGGATATGAGGTCGATCTTACCGAGCGAGGTCCGTGGGATGTCTGGCAGGAGGATGACTTCAGTCAGATGGCAGAGTGCTTCGGTCGCGGCATTGAATGGCTCCAGGAGGGCCGCGCTGGCGGAGTCGGCAGCGGCGAGCACGAGGCGGTTTTCACGGCGAGCATCCGGCAGAGCGAGAATGACGGGAGGTGAGGCTAGGCCGCGCTGAAGGCTCAGCGCCTCAAGCCGTGCCTGCAAGGGCGCGAGGTGGATGAGTTCGCCGAGGATCTTCACATAGCCGGACTCGCGACCGAGGATCTGGAGAAAGCGCTGCGAGCCATGATCAGAAAGCTGCACGATGTCGCGAGTCACGAGTTCGGCACCGATGGGCTGCCAGGACCAGTGGCCAGTGGCGTTCATTGAAGCGTAGCCTTTGGCTAAAGCAGGACCTGAAAGGATGAGGCGACTCTGCTCATCTACTCGAGTCTGCCAATGCGGCAGGACGGCAAGACGAGATGTGCCGTCTATTATATAAGGCTGCGTGGCGATCTGGGACGCAGCCTCGGTCATGCCATAACTCTGATAGATGGGCCACCCCAGAGCAGAGGCACGCTGAGCCAGCTCAGACGACAAGGCACCACCGCCGATGATGGCGGCGCGGAGTGACGGCGGGCAAGTGATTTGGTCACGCACGAGATCATGCACCTGCGTCGGCACGAGGGAGACGAGGCTGATCTCTTCGTGCTGGCACAAAGCGGCGAAAGTCTGTGGCTGCCAGCGCGTGGTGTACTGCACAAAGCTCGATCCAGAGAGATGCGCCCGCGCTAGAATGGAGAAGCCGCCGACGTGATGCAGAGGCAGGGCGATGAGCCAGCGATCTGCGGCGGTGACGTCGAAGTGATCGTTGACGGCCTGGGCTGAAATGAGCAGGGCGAGCTTTGGCAAAGCGACCCATTTGGGTAGCCCCTCACTGCCAGAGGTCTGAAAGAAACAGAGCGCGCGCATCCCCTGCCCTGTAGCCCATTCGCTGAGGCCATGGGACTCCTCGACACGGTGTGGGTTCACCGCGATGTGGCAGGAGTCAGAGGTCCAAAAATCGTTCGCTAACATGGTTCAAAGAAGAGGCAATCAGTCGCAGCATCGCGGCTTTTGAGCAACGTCAGGCTGTGGTGACGCGGCAAAAGAACGTTTGCTATTATCTCAGACACGACGACAAGGGGCGCGCAAGTCAACCTGGTTAGGGCCATACGAAGCTGCTCATCAGGTGATTCTACGGATTCGGTGGTGTTCTGAAATCCGAAATCGGAGCTTGTTGCTGTTCTAACCTTGTCGTCTGCATTTAAGACAACGTTATGAATACCAAAATGTATGTGGGCAACCTGCCCTTCACCGCCACGGAAACCGATCTCCGTCAGCTTTTCTCCGACTTCGGCACCGTGACCGATCTCTTCCTGCCTGTGGACCACGTCTCTGGACGCCCACGCGGCTTTGCCTTTGTGACCATGGAC
>JBEBGU010000903.1:0-2093 GCA_040081325.1 Prosthecobacter sp. | reverse complement strand
AAGAGCACGGCGAAGCTGGCAAAGGCCCCCAGCACCCACAAGAAAGTGGCGCCGGATTTGGAGGTTTTCGCGGGAAAGTACATGGGTAGATCAGTTGACGACGTTAGCAGATTCAAGCAAGCGAGGGTCGCGGCAGGGATACAGGCTGTAGCGGGCAAGGCTCCGAAGGAAAAGGAAGCCCAGGATTCCAACAAAAGCACAAAGTGCGACGACATCGCCTACCCATGCACCAGGAACCACGACACCGATGCCGAGGGACGGGCCACGCTCAGGGATGACATTCCAATAAATGTCCACAATGTGCATGAATAGAATCCACAAACAGACCGCACTGATAATCGCAGGCTTCTTTTTACGCGGCTGTGATAGCAGCAGAACAAAGGGACCGATGAAGTGACCCACGACCATGAAGATCGACACCATCTGCCAGCCGCCGGTATTGCGAGTCAGGTAGAAGCGTGTCTCCTCAGTGATGTTGGCGTACCAGATCAGGAAATACTGACTGAAGGCGATGTAAGCCCAGAAGATGGTGAAGGCTAAGAGCAGCTTACCCATCAAATGGTAATGCTCTTCAGTGACCACTTTTTGAAGATAGCCGAGGCCGCGCAGCCAAGTAACGAGAAGGATCGTGAGCGCCATGGAAGACCAAGCGCAGCCTGCGAAGATGTACACACCCCACATGGTTGAGAACCAGGAATAATCCAGAGTCATGAGCCAATCCACAGCCGCGAAGGTGATGGTGAGCGCATAGAAAAGCATCCACCGGCAGCAGAAAGCGCGCGCTTTGATGGTGTGCTTGATGTCGCCATCTTGATCCTGAGCCACCGACTTAGCGCGCAGAGTGCGGGCGATGTGCCAGAGAACGAAGAAGTAAAAGAAGAAGCGGAATGTCCAAGCGCCGATGTTCAAGTAGCCATACTTAGCAATGATGACGTGAAGGTGAGGATTAGTTTCTGCAGCGTGATGCAGTGCGTCCTTCAAAGTGGACCCGTGCTCTGCGATATGTTGCGCAGCTTCACGGTGATGGCCCATCCATTCGTATAGAGGCTTCTGCACAGCAGGGAACAAAAGTGGCAGGCCGAGGATGGCGAGTGGTAAGGCCATATTAGCCAACTGCTCCCACAACCGACGCAAAGCGACGCCCCAGCCTGAGTTGGAGGCGTTGTGCAAAAGAATCCAAAAGCAACCCCCACAAACCAGGGTGAAGCAGAAGAAGAAAGCGAACAACCAGGAATAGGCGAAGCTGTCGAGGTCTTTGAAAAAGAGGAAGAGAGAACCAACAAGGCCGAGCGCGCCGAGGCCGCCAAGTGCGTTGATGAGCTTAGCTCCTTTGGCTGGCTCAAACTTCTCGCCGCCCTGAGGTAGATCGTTAAATGTGACGTGGTGACTCATGCCTGGATTGCGCGCGTGTTACTGGACGGAGACATTGCCTTCTTTCACCGCCACTTGGAGGGTGCGGATGTAGGCCACAATGGCCCAGCGGTCACGAACAGTGAGATTGCCGCCATAGGAACCCATGAGGCCTTTGCCATGCGTGATGACATCAAAAATGGCTCCGTCAGCCCTGTAGGCACCTGGATTTGCGGCATCCATGGAACCCACCTGATGGAAATTGAAAGCGGTCAGGATGCCATATTTGGAAGTCATTCCTTTGCCGTTACCGGAGGTGGCATGGCAGACCGAGCAGTAGATATTGTACTGACGTTCACCGCGCTGGAGCAGTGCCTTGTCGGCAGTCAACTGAGCAGGCAGACCGTCACCGTAGAAATCACCAATCTTGCCCGTGCTGTAGTAATCGAGGCCGTTAGAGAAACCAAACATCGGTGGCTTGGCATCCGGCGCAGAGGCGGGTTTGCTCGGCACTTCAAAGCCAATGGGCACCGTATGATTGACTGGCCTGCGCCCGCCGGAACCATCTGCAAAAAAGTCGTTTTTCACCTGATACTTCACCTTGGCTTGGTGATCCATATCTGGGAAAATCTCGATCGGCGGTAGCTCAGACTTGCTACCGCGTGTGCCGAAAGCCGCGACCACGATGGCGGCGACGAAAACGTAACTGAGAAAAAAGTATTTCAACATGGCAGGTCGGCAGA
>JBEBGU010000902.1:0-2095 GCA_040081325.1 Prosthecobacter sp. | reverse complement strand
CTTGTGGAGAACATCGTCGATCCCAGCAAGGTCATCTCCGACCAATACGAAAGCAGCATCCTCACCCTGAAAAACGGCAGCACCGTCATCGGCCGCATCACCTCCGACGAAGGCGGCATCCTCCAAGTCGCCACCAACCCCGCCGCCCCCGGCCAGACCACCGACGTCCGCCACGACACCATCCAAAGCCGCCAAGTCTCACCCACCTCGCTCATGCCGCCCGGTTTGATCAATGCGATGAACGCGGACGAAGTCGCCGACCTACTCGCCTACATCCTGTCCGGCGGCGACAAGCGCGGGAAGATGTTCAAGAAGTGAAAAAAAGACAGAGGAATGGGGGCAGAGGAATAAAAGCCTAAGTCTTCTGAATCCATTCCCCTGTCCCCATTCCTCAGTCTTCCTCACCCATGCCCATCATTCGCACTCTCGACATCCAATCCGTCACCGATGCTGACTTTGATATCATCGACGAGGCGGTCATTCGTTGCGCCTATGCCACGCAGAATAAGTTTGGCCGCTTGTTCGATGAGCGCATCTACGAGAATGACCTCGCCGCTCGGCTTCGGGCGGAAGGCTTTGAGGTGCATACGCAGGTGCCGGTCAAAGTCGTCCACGGCAGCTTCGAGAAGACCTACTACCTCGATTTGGTGGTCAACCACATGCTCTACGAACTGAAGGTTACGGCCGCGCTCTTGCCGGAACACGAAGCTCAAGGCTTGCACTATGCCATGCTGCAAGACATCCGCCGTGTGAAGCTCATCAACTTTGGTGATGGCAAGGTCCGCGGCAAACTTCTCCGCAACGCCCTGACAACGCCGGAGCGTCATCAGCCGAAAATGCGAACTTCCGGATGGCGCATCCTCACGCCGCAGTGCGAGCGCCTTGTGACTCATCTCAAGCAACTCATCCAAGATTGGGGCACACATCTGGACAGCCATCTTTACAGCGAGGCCTTGGTTCACCACTTCGGCGGCGAGCTTCACTGCTTGCAAAGGCTTGATTTCAAAACCGAGAATCTCAAACTCGGAACTCACCTTGTGCAGTTGTTCTCTCCCGCACATGCCTTTGTCGTCACCGCGTTTCCCAGTCACCAAGCAGCCTACCAAAAGCATCTCGAAGTGCTGCTGGATCATGTGGCACTCGATGGCATCCAATGGATCAACCTGAACCACTCCCGTCTGGAAGTTACCACGTTGGAGAGAATGGTTTGAAAGACAGAGGAATGGGGACAGGGGAATGTTTCATTTCAGGGTTCAGAAAAATTATTCCGCTGTCCCCATTCCTCTGTCTTTCTTCTATTATATCGAACCCACCATGCGCTACCTGCTTACAACCTTTCTCCTTACCCTCTGCCTGTCGCTCTTCGCTGAATCGAAGCCCAACATCATCCTCTTCTACACCGACGACCACGGGCACGCCGATCTCGGCATCCACGGCGTGGTGAAGGACATCAAGACGCCGAACCTTGATGCGCTGGCTCGCAGCGGCGTGGTGGCGACGCATGGTTACAGCACCGCGCCGCAGTGCGTGCCCTCGCGTGGCGGGTTGATGACGGGGCGCTTCCAGGGCCGCTTTGATCTCGATAACAACGGCTCCGCGCTCGACGGCTTCAACAAGCAGACCACCATTGCCACGCGACTGCAAAACGCGGGCTACGCCACGGCGCAGTTCGGCAAATGGCACCTCGGGCCCACGGAGGCGATCACGAAGCATGGCTTCAAGCATGTGTTTTCGCAGAACGCGCAGCGGCCCTTCTCGGCGAACATCACTCTCGATGGCCAGGACCGTCCGATGAGCGATCTGCCGCCGAGCGAGTATCACCTCGAAGGCTGCTCCATGGCCGCGGCGGCGATCATCGAGCGCTACAAAGACCAGCCCTTCTTCCTTTACGTGGCTTATCGCGGCCCGCACACGCCGCTGGATGCGCCCAAGCGCTATATGGACCGCTTTCCTGGCGAGATGCCGGAGCGACGCCGCGCCGCGCTGGCCATGCTTTCGGCCATCGACGACGGCGTGGGCCTCATCACGAGCACTTTGAAGAAACACGGCCTCACCGAGAAGACGCTCATCTTCTTCATCGGCGACAACGGCGCTC
>JBEBGU010000143.1:0-8050 GCA_040081325.1 Prosthecobacter sp. | reverse complement strand
TCGAAGCATGGTCAGAGTGGGCTGGAGGTTAGCGAGTTGCTGCCCAATCTGGCAGGCTATGCAGACGATCTGTGCGTGCTGCGCTCCTGCTACACCGACAATCCAAATCACGGCCCGGCCCTGCTGCTGATGAACAATGGCACGATGACGGAGCGCGTGCCGAGCATGGGTTCATGGATGAGCTACGGACTGGGCAATGAGAATGCGAACTTGCCCTCTTATGTTGTGCTTTGTCCTGGTAGGCCAGTGCGGTTTTCGATCTTGTGGAGCAGCGCGTTTTTACCAGCGCAGCATCAGGGGGTGTACATCAATCACTCGAATCTTGATCCGAAACAGATGATCCCGTGGCTGAACAATGATCGGCTCGCCAAGCTGGATCAGCGCAAGCAGCTCGATCTCATGCAGTCGCTGAATGCCGAGCATCTGGCTGCGCGCGGCGGTGCGGATGTGGCGCTGAATGGCCGTATTCAGGCAATGGAGACTGCCTACCGAATGCAGTCTGCTGCGACGGATGCTTTTGATGTGAATCTGGAACCCGAGAAGGTGCGTGAGATGTATGGGAAGAGCCATTTTTCCAATGGCTGCCTCATGGCGCGACGACTCGTGGAGCGTGGTGTGCGTTTTGTGCAGGTCTATTATGGCAATGGCCAGCCCTGGGACACGCACTCGAATCACGATGCCACGACTCGCAGGCTCGCGGCAGACATTGATCGGCCAATCGCTGCTCTGATCGGTGATCTCAAACAGCGCGGCTTGCTAGATGACACGCTGATCGTCTGGGGCGGTGAGTTTGGCCGCACGCCAGTGAGTGAAAATGGCAATGGCCGCGATCACAATCCGCATGGCTTCTGCATGTTCTTCGCCGGCGGCGGTGCCAGAGGTGGAACAGCCTATGGAGAGAGTGATGACTTTGGCTTCAAAGCAGCCGTGGATAAAATGCATGTCCACGATGTCCATGCTTCCATCCTGCACCTACTGGGCATGGATCACGAGCGTCTGACCTATCGCTATGCGGGCCGTGACTATCGACTGACGGATGTGAAAGGCCGCGTGCCTCGGGCTATCCTCGCCTGAGTTCGTGGGAGAGGATCGCAAGCGTAGTGATCGCTGCGGTTTCGGCGCGCAGGATGAGCGGACCTAGGGTGATCGGCTGAAAGCCTTGCTGCTGAGCCATCGCTTCTTCTTCGGCGGTGAAATCGCCTTCCGGGCCGATCAGAGTATAGACCGATGTAACTCCTGTGAGTTGGATTTCATGCAGCGAACGTGATTGCTCGCTGAGGGCAGGGATGACCTTCACGACATCGTTTGGAAGCGCGCGGAGTATCTCCGCCAATAGGCGTGGCTTTTCCAACCGTGGCAGCCAGGGCGTGTGGCATTGTTTGGCGGACTCGATCATGTGGCGCTGCCATTTGAGCATCTTCTTTTCCAGGTTTTCGCCGCTGAGGTGAACGATCGTGCGTGTGGTGATCACGGGCTGAATGCTGGCTGCTCCGAGTTCCACGGCCTTCTCCAGCATCCATTCGAAAGGTTCGGCTTTGATCATCGCTGGCAGCAGATGAATCTCATGTCCGCGCGGCTCATGCTGATGCAAAGAGTTGATCCGTGTTGTGACGCTGGTCTTGGAAATTACCGTGATCTCAGCGGTGGCTACGCGACCTCTGCCGTCGAAGATTTCAATCGCATCGCCGACCTGTCGGCGCAGCACACGAGAGCAGTGTGCGGCTTCGTCACCACTCAGTGTGAGAGTTTCCGGCTGCCATGACTCGGCTGTGAGATGGAAGCGGCTGAGTGACATGGTGGTGACTGCGGGTTAGGCCCCGCGTAGTTTGGAGACGTCATAAAGACTCATGATGGACTTCATGACTTCATCTCGGCGGCCTTCTTTAAGCGCGGCGAAGGTGGTGTGATTGCCTTCGGTGAATTTGAAATGTCCGCTGCGTGTACGGCGCAGATCGGTGAGATGGGCACCCGTGCCGAGCTTCTCGCCGATGTCATTGGCGTAGGTGCGGACGTAGAAACCTTTGCTGCACACGACGCGGAAGTCGATGTCTGGCAGGGCGATCCGATTGATCTGATAATCATAAACGCGCACGAAGCGCGGTTCGCGCTCCACCACCTGACCTTTGCGCGCTAGCTTGTAGAGCGGGACTCCGTTGATCTTGATGGCACTGACCATCGGCGGCATCTGGTAGAAGTCGCCTTTGTAGGCATCAAAGGCAGCTTTGATTTCTTCTTCGGTCAGCGCTGGCACGGGCTTCTCTTCCAGGATTTCGCCTTCACGATCCTGGGTGGAAGTGGTGGCTCCGAGCTTGAGGCTGCCGGTGTATTCCTTGTCCTCGCTCATCAGTAGATCCTGCAATTTCGTGCCGCTCCCGAGCACTAGAATGAGCATCCCTGTGGCCATGGGATCGAGCGTGCCGCAGTGGCCGATTTTTTTCATGTTCAAGCAGCGACGTGCCACAGCCACGACATCGTGTGACGTCATGTCGGGGCCTTTATCAACGAGTAGGACGCCGTTAATCGATTCTTCTGACTTCATGTTCGAGTGCTTTTAAATAGGTTTCTGCGGCCTCGGTGATCGGGCCTTTCATGCGTGCGCCTGCGGCCATCCGGTGCCCACCGCCGCCGAATTGGGCACAGATGGCGGAGACATCCAGACGACTGTCTTTAGAGCGAGATGAGACGCGGACTTTGCCCTCAGGGATCTCTTCAAAAATCACGGCTGCTACGACAGAGTCGATCATGCGCATGGTGTCGATCAGCCCTTCGGTGTCTCCAGGCTGCACCTGTACTTCATCCATTAACTTTTGAGTAAACTGCCAGCTCGCGATGCGGCCATCAGCACGCAGAGCCATTTCATTGAGCATGGCCCGCAGCAGCAACAAGCGCCGCGCGGGGAAGGTCTGATAGAGCAACTGAGCGAGGCGTGCGGTATCGAGTCCTGCTGCGATCATCTCAGCCGCGATCTCATGCGTGCGGGCGGTGGTGCTGGAATACTGGAAGGAGCCGGTATCCGTGCTGATCGCGGTGAACAGGTGCTGCCTCACTTCATCGGTGATCGGAAAATCGCCCGCTTTGAGCAGTTCATAGACGATTTGTCCGACAGCCGGCTGGGCGCCATCCACATGATTTAGGTGTCCGTAGCCTGGATTGCTGGGGTGATGATCAATGTCGATCATCAAAGGCGCGCGGCCCATGACAGTGACGGTGTTTTGTCCCAGACGCTCATGCGTGGCGGTGTCGAGTGCCACGGCGACATCGATTTCAAAATCGGCATACGGTGGACTCTGCACGGTAGCGATCTCTGGCAGGAAAGTCAGATTTGAGGGCACGCCATCTTCAAGAAGTGCATAGACCGTTTTACCCATCGCACGCAGGCTCAGAGCCAGTCCGAGCACTGATCCCCCGGCATCGCCATCTGGCCGCACATGCGCTGCGATGGCGATGCGCTGTGCAGAGCGCAGAGCGGTAGCAATCTCGGAAAGCGGGGTGAGTCGGGCGGGCATTGGGATAGGGCGGGTGAGCACAAAGCACTCTCGGCCAAAGCTGCAACAGGAAGATGAGTCTTGGCCTGAGTGTAAACTTGTCGCTGCTGGCTGAAAGGCAGTGTTCAAAGGTCGCGTTGAGGCCCCACTGCTATGCGCTTTCTGACTCCGCTCACACTACTCGTTTCCACGTCCTTCTGTCTCGCCGACTGGCCGCAATGGCGCGGGCCGAACCGCGATGGTGTGTCCACCGACACCGCGCCGATTGCGGAAACTTTTCCTGAGGCGGGTCTGAAGAAGGTCTGGGAGAGCGACTTCATCCCGAGCGATCACTACGGTGGTCATGGCAGCCCAGTCATTGCGGGTGAGCAGGCCTTCATGTCCGTGGTCTGGCATGAGCGCGTGGTTTCGGAGAAGCGGGAGATCGACACGGAGGTCATGCAGCAGTTGAACTATCGCGGCGTGTCGCCTGAGCTGATGAAGAAGATGGAAGAGACACGTCTCAATCTGCCTGCGATGCGCGGCACGAAGTTTGATGAATGGATGATCGAATGGCGCAAAGCGAACCTCACCGCGAAAGAAGACGTGAGCCTGGGCAAGTGGGCCGAGTCACGCTTCAAGGCAGGCAAGACCGCGCTGC
Source organism: Prosthecobacter sp. (assembly GCA_040081325.1). GTDB lineage: Bacteria > Verrucomicrobiota > Verrucomicrobiia > Verrucomicrobiales > Verrucomicrobiaceae > Prosthecobacter. Next base: position 3,925 of record JBEBGU010000143.1, on the reverse strand, counting down.
CATTGGAAGAACTGGCCAAGGTGTCGAAGCGCGAAGGCAAGCCGTTTGCCAATGCCGATGAATTCAAGAAATGGATCGAAGACGAGAAGTTCTCCCAGCCTGTGAAGGACAAGCTGCTCAGTGCCGTGCCAAACACGATCCGAGTCGCCAAGGATGTCATCGTTTGTCTCGACATGAACACTGGAAAACAAGTTTGGAAGTTTGAGTCCGAAGGCAAGCCAACGGGGCGCGGTTCAAGCAGCACCGCAGCAGTTGTGGATGATCGTGTGTTTGCCGCGTGCAGCACTCACCTTTATTGCGTGAACCAAAAGGATGGCAAGCTGCTATGGAAGGTGGCGTTGGCGACGCAGGGTCCGGCCCCGTCACCTCTCATCGTGGGTGACACACTTTACATGGCTGCCGGAAACGCACAGGCTTACTCAGTCGCCGATGGCAAGCTGCTCTGGGAGCAGAAGGCGGCGCGCAGCAGTGCTGGCAGTCCCACTTTATGGGCACCGACCTCGGGTGATCCCGTATTGCTCATCGTCGGTAATAACAGCGTCCATGGCCTGTCGCCAAAGGATGGCAAAGTGCTGTGGGAAGTCGAAGGCGGAGGCCAGTCAACTCCTGTGACGCAGGGTGACTGGCTGGTTATTTACAGCGGAACCAAAGACGTGGGCTTGCGTGCCTATCAGTGGCAAAAAGAAGGTCCACCTAAAGCCGCGTGGTCAAACTTCTGGGTGACGATGCGCTACAGCGGCAGCCCGATCATTCATGAAGATCACGTCTATCTCATGTGCGGTGGCAAGCACCAGTGCGTTGAGCTGGCGACCGGCAAAGTGAATTGGGTGGAGAACGAAGTGAACAGCACCATCACCTCACCAATCATGGCGGATGGCAAGCTGATGGTCTTTGAGAACAACGGCACGCATCTCCGCATCGTCAAAGCAGGCACCGATGGCTACCACCAACTTGCCCGCCCAAAGATCGAAGGCATGGGCTGCACCTCACCCGCACTCAGCAACGGGCGGCTCATCGTCCGCCAGCGTGAGAAGCTCGTGTGCTTTGATCTGAGGCCGGAGAAGTAAGGGCGTGTGCGTTGCCGCAGCGCTATGGTCGCCACGCTTCCATCGCAAGGCTGGCGGCACCTAACGCACCCGCGTCATCGTTTAGCGTTGATGGGATCAGCATAAGCTGTCTGCTTGCCATGGGGGAAAAACTGTGAATGGTCGCTGCCTCGATGGCTCGGCAAAATGGTTCCTCTAGAGCGGTAAGCGGACCATGGAGAAAGTAGGTTTGGGTATCGAGCAAGAGTTGCAGTCTCGTCATCACTTGCGCGAAATCTTGCACCACATCTGCCCATGCAGCGCTCGTCGTGTCTGCGTGTTCTGCCAGCGCTGCACGTAGATCTGTGGGGATGCGCGCCCGAGAGGTGACGCCGGCTAGCCGCCGCCATATAGCAGGCGCAGAAAGACAATCATGCAGCTTTGTGTTGCTGCGATCCGGCCAGGGCCAGTGACCGATCTCACCTGCCGCATGATGTGCGCCGCCCATGAGCCGCCCCTGATGCACGATGGCGATGCCGAAGCCAATGCGCGGACCAAGAATGACGTAGTCTGCCATCTCCTGCGCGCCGCCGAACCAGCGCTCAGCTAGTGCGATCGTACGGAGATTGTTTTCGAGCAGCACAGGCTTTTTGAATCGCTTTCCTAGCTGATCGACGACAGGCACGTTTTGCCAATCGGGCATGAAGGCATACTCGACACCGATGCCGTGTAGTGGATCGACCACGCCGGGTGCGCCGAGGCCAATGCTGAGCAGTGGACCCGAGCCCCCACGACTCAGCGCGATGATCAGATTTTTGATTTCCGTCATCACCTCAGCTCGGCTGGCACCTTCCGTGAGTGGCTGTGATTCAGTCCTGCTGAGCTTGCCGGAGAAATCCACGCGCACTCCTTGCACACGTTCGGCGTTGAATTCGATGCCGGCAAACCACCCCGCTTCAGCTACAGTGCCCAGAGTTCGCTTCGGACGCCCCATGAGTCCCTGCTCCAAACCAGACTCGCGCAGATGCCCGGACTCGATCAATTGATCCACATAGAAGCCTGCTGTCGTCGGGGACAGCCGCATCACATCTGCCAGTGTACGCCGCGAGGTGGCGCGCTGGCTGCGCACATTGAGGATTGCCTGGGCGAGGTTCTGGCGCTGGTCTTCGGGGTTTCTCATCAGTCGATCATGTTGATGCGGTGGCAATCATCCCGCAACCAGTGCCTTTCGCTTCGGCTCAAATCATGTATTCCATCATCACTGGTGGCGGCAGCGCAGCGGCTGTGGTGGGCTGATTGAGCAGTGTCTCAGCCACGCGGCGTGCCTGACCGCGCAGCTCGGGCACGGCGATGGTTTCCCAAAGCGTGCCGCGCAGCAGAGGGCCGAGCGCGAGGAGGGTTCCCGAGCGCTGACCGTCGCGATCGATGATGGTGTGATCGGCATCCACACGCGCGCCCATCTCCATGTCATCCGGCGTCACGAGGCCGCTGCGGATCAGGTTTTGCAGCAGCACAGAACTCGTGGCGGTGAACTTGGTGTGCGGACCTGTGGCGTTAATGACCAGATCAGCCGCGAGTGACTTACCGCCGTTCAAATGCACGCGCACTTGTTTGCCATCCGCCTCCACTCGCTCAATGCTCGCCGCGTGAACCTGCAACTGTCCCGTGAGCTGCGCCGTGGTCACCTGCGCGTGAATCTCCGGCGCGATGCGATGGCGCAGCACATTCCAACGTGATGCATGATGCCGCGCGAACTCCATGCGCTCGTCCAGCGTGAACCTCTGCCAGATGCGCTGTGTGTGCGGGCGCATCTTGTCCACGATGATCGCGGGATTCGCGCCCAGCTCACGCAGCCGCGCACAATGCAGTTCCATGAGCGCGATGAGCTTTTTCAAGCCAAGCTCCGCCAGATCTACGCCGGGTGGAGGGAAGTCGGCATACTCGATGCCGCGAAAGTGCGCGTGCGGCAGCCAGCCATTGCGCGACACGGCATGAATCACGCCCTGCCAGGCGAGCGCGCGCAGCGTGATGATCGCATCCACGGTGGTGAGGCCAGTGCCGAGCAGAATGATGGTGCCGCCGTGCGGTGGTAACTGTTGTTCCCAGGAGTGCCAGGGATTGCCGATCCATGCAGCATGTTCTCGCAACGTCTCCGCGCCGGGCAGCTCTGCCGGCGCTTCATTTCCGGTGGCCAACACGATGCGCGCCGCCGTGATGCGCCTGCCATCGGCGAGGTGGATCACGCCAGCAGGCTCGATGTCCACCGCCTCACCCTCGATAAACTCCACCTCTGCCAGATGGTGCAGCATGAGCGAGCGCAGGTAGTCGCCATAGATCATGCGCGGGATGAAGCGCTCGCGCAGCTCGATGTCAGGCACCGTATCGTATTCCGAGCGCGTGCGCAGCCATTGCAGAAAGTGATCTGGTTGATCGGGAAAGGCCGACATGTTCCGCGCGGCCACATTGAGCAGATGCTCCATACGCCGCGTGCCATAGGCCACGCCGCGTGCCGTGGGACGGCGTTGATTGATGAGGGTGACCTGAAGAGGTCGATTGCTGAGGCGTGCCAGATTCACAGCGGTCATCACGCCGCTGTAGCCGCCGCCGATGATCGCGACGCATTTGTTCGTGGTAGAGAGGCTCATGTTTTCGATTCGGCACAGATTAATCTTGCTTTGGTTTGCTGTTCAACCACATAATGCAGTATTGAATTAAATAGCCTCACTTTTATTCCATGCAAGCCCTCGTCGTTTCCACCGCCCTGAAACCCGCCAGCAAGACCCTCACCGCCGCCCGGACCGTCATGGCGCGGCTTACCGCAGGCGGAGTGCAGGTGGACCTCGTTGACCTCGCCACCGAACTGCTGCCGCAGTGCGATGGTGCGACGTGTTATCAAGATG
>JBEBGU010000142.1:0-8054 GCA_040081325.1 Prosthecobacter sp. | reverse complement strand
GTCCCGCCCCACCGGCGTGCCTGCCAGCTATGCCGAGCACGCACGGCTCATGTTCGACCTGCAACTCCTCGCCATGCAGGGCGCTGTCACCCGCGTGATCACCTTCCAGCTCGCTCGCGAGACCAGCAACCGCACCTACCCCGAAATCGGCGTCAGCGATCCACATCACCCGCTCAGCCATCACGGCAATGATCCCGCGAAAATTGAGCGCATGTCGAAGATCAACGCCTTCCACGTCAGCCTCTTCGCCGAATACATCGCCAAGCTCGCTGCTACGAAAGAGGGCGATGGCACGCTGCTCGACAACAGCCTGCTCCTTTACGGCAGCGGAATGGGCAACCCGAATGTCCACGACCACACAAACCTCCCCATCATCGTCGCTGGCGGAGCCAATGCCGGAGTGAAAGGCAACCGCCACCTCCGCTACGAAAAGACCGTTCCTTTGGCCAATCTGCATCTCACGCTGCTGGATAAAGCGGGCGTGAAGCTGGAGAAGTTTGGGGATAGCAGTGGAATCATCGAAGTGCTCTGAATTAAATTATGAAATTAGCCCCTATTCTATTTTTGCTTCTCATCGCCTGTCTTCAGGTGACATTAGCAAAGACGATCAATATGCCCGTTGAGCTTCGCACGATTTTGGGGAATGCAGCAGCCCCACCAGAGGTGCGAAGCATAGCACAACTTCCAAAGGTCATTGTTTCGCTTTGTGCTGATGAGAAAGGAAGGATGGCAAATCCCGGTCAAAAATGGCAAGCTACAGATGTAGTCGATGAGGATGGATTGCCATGGAAGCGACTCATCTGGGCGGCAATCATTGATGAACATTATGTGGTTCATTACGAGCGAGGCGGGAATGGACACAGTTTACGCCATTTCGTGATCGCACATCTCAAGAACGCCTCAACGAAGGCCAATGTGGTATGGCATGGCGTTGGAGACGAGATGAAGGATTATCAGACTTTCTTAAAGGCGTTAAACGCAGACAGGTTGGACGATAGTATTAGCTATGACATATGGCATTGAGACTCCAAGTTCGATCCGCACTAGTTCTTTGCGTCCTTTCTGTCGTTGTTCGTGCCGCCGACCTGCCCACGGACGCTGAAAAGCAGGACTGGCCCGCAGTTTCGGCACAAATTAGCGCCAAAGCAGATCTCAACACTGCGCAGGCAGATGGCACCACGGCGCTTCATTGGGCCGCTTACCATGACAAGGCGGACGTCGTTACTCAATTGCTCGCGGCAGGCGCGGATGCGGATGCTGATGCGGCGAATCGCTATGGCATCACGCCATTGTTGCTTGCCTGCCAAAACGGTAGTGAAGAGATAGTGCGGTCGCTTTTGAATGCGGGAGCCGATGCAAACGTGAAGCAGCGTGGTGGAGAGACAGCGCTGATGATTGCCTCACGAACGGGCAAACCTGGTGTGGTGAAGGCGTTGCTCGAAAAGGGTGCGAAGGTTGATGCGGAGGATCGCGAAGACCAGACAGCGGTCATGTGGGCGGCAGCGGATGGCCATGCGGAGGTGCTCGAGATACTCATTCAAAAGGGAGCGGACGTGAATCATCGACTCAAATCAGGCTTCACCGCTCTGCTCTTCGCCGCACGCGAGGGAAAAGCCGATGCGGTGCGAATGCTGCTGCAGCACGGCGCGGACGTGAAGGATGCCATTGTCACGGAAGAAAAAGCGGGAGGCCGTGACGCACCGAATGGCACCAGCGCGGTGCTTTTGGCGATGGAGAACGGCCACTTCGAGCTAGCGATGGAGATCATCAAAGCAGGCGCTGACCCGAACGACATCCGCAGCGGCTTTACCGCGCTGCATGCGCTCACCTGGGTGCGCAAACCGCCGCATGGCGATGATGAGTCCGGCCAACCACCGCCGGACACGCATGGCAAGCTCACCAGCCTGGACTTCATACGCGAGATCGTGAAGGCGGGTGCGAATCCAAACGCCATACTGTCCAAGTCAGCCAAAGCACGCGCCTCGGGCTCCATCAACTTCAACGGAGCCACGCCCTTCCTCCTCGCCTGCCGCAATGCCGACTTAGCGATGATGAAACTCCTTGTCGAACTCGGTGCTGACCCACACAAGACGAACGCCGAAGGCTCCACTCCGCTCATGGCCGCTGCAGGTTTGGGATGTTACGCGCCCGATGAGGAAGCTGGCACCGAGGATGAATGTGTCGCCGCGTGCGAGTATTTGATCAGTCTCGGAGCCGACATCAATGCCGTGGACAAGAAGCACCAAACCGCCATGCACGGTGCCGCCTACAAAAGCCTGCCAAAGGTCGCCAAGCTGCTCGCCAGCAAAGGTGCGAAGATCGACGTGTGGAATCAAAAGAACGACAAAGGCTGGACCCCGCTACTCATCGCCCAAGGTTTTAGGCCGGGAAATTTCAAGCCCAGCGTCCCGACCATTGAAGAGATCAGCCAGATCATGCTCGCCGCTGGCGTCACGCCGCCACCAGCTCCAGATCGTGATTCCATGCCGAAGAAGAAAGGCTACAACAAGCAGTGAGCGTTTCGCCGACCGCAAAGGGCCGGTTAATCGCAATCACGGATATAGCCCGCGCAGCATCTTGGCGTCATGCACGCGCTTGATGCCGAGGCTGAGGGCGGCGAAGCGCAGGGTGATGTGCTTATTTCGGGAGAGCGTGAGGGTCTGCATGTAGGCCTGCTCCAAGAGGCGGAAGAGCTTGTCCATGACCTCACCCTCACTCCAGAAAAAGCTTTGCAAATCCTGCACCCACTCAAAGTAGGAGACGATGACGCCGCCGCTGTTGCAGAGGATGTCTGGGATCACAAAGATCTCGCGCTGGGCTAGGATGGCATCGGCTTCAGGTGTGGTGGGGCCGTTGGCACCTTCGGCCAGAATGCGGCACTGAATTTGCGCGGCATTCGCCTCAGTGATCTGGCGCTCCAGGGCGGCGGGGACGAGGATGTCGCAGGGGGTGACGAGGAGTTGCTCATTCGTGATCGCCTGCGCTCCTGGGAAACCGACGACGCTGCGGGTGGCTGCGACGTGGTCGTTGAGCTTGTTTAGGTCGAGTCCGGCGGCGTTGTAGATGCCGCCGAAGGCATCACTGACGGCGATGATTTTGATGCCCTGCTTGGCCATGGAGATGGCGGCGACGGAGCCGACATTGCCGTAACCTTGAATCACCGCAGTGGCTCCCTGAGCGGTGATGCCGAGGGTGTCCATGGCGCGGGAGATGAGGTAGGCGACTCCGCGCCCGGTGGCCTCACGCCGTCCGAGCGAGCCGCCGAGCAGCACGGGTTTCCCGGTGACGACACCGGGCACGGCATGGCCCATTTGAAGAGAATAGGTGTCCATGATCCAGGCCATGACCTGCTCATTGGTGCCCACATCCGGCGCTGGGATGTCCACCTGCGGGCCGATCACGGGAATCAGCTCCTGGGTGTAGCGGCGGGTCAGTCGCTCCAGCTCGCCGAGGGAAAGTTTGCGCGGATCGCAGGCCACGCCGCCTTTGGCTCCACCATAGGGCAGGCCGACGAGGGCACACTTCCAGCTCATCCACATGGCCAGTGCGGCGACTTCTCCCACAGTCACGTCGGGGTGAAAGCGGATGCCGCCTTTCGTGGGTCCGAGTGTCAGGTGGTGCTGCACACGATAGCCCATGAAGACCTGCGTGCTGCCATCATCCATGCGCACCGGCACGGCCACGGAGAGGGCGCGCTTGGGCATTTTCAAGCGGTCGCGTGCTGCCTCCGGGATCTCCATGAAATCGGCTACGAGGTCGAACTGCTGGCAGGCCATGCGAAAGGAAGGGGAGTCGTAGAGATGGAGATTCATGAATGGTTGAGTTCCTGATCAACCTACGCATGGATGCCGTTCGGCATCTAACGTTTTTGGCTTTCTTGTGACATCTTTGCTGGCCCGACGACTCGTGTGAGGCTGCCAGTCAGATTTTTTGGCAACAGGTTGAGTAGGTGAATGAAAAGGGTGCTCAATGTTTCGGGAGTGCCTACAAGTTGAGCCACCAGGGTTCCTCACTCACATGACGATTCGGTGCGGCTCGATTGAGCCTGAGAAGCCTTTGAGCTGCATGGGCGGCAGAGGCTGTGTCGGGAGGCTGCCGTGGATTGCTGAAGCGGTTTCTGCATCAACGATGATCTCACCCGCCTGAGCGATGCCGCACAGACGTGAGGCTAGATTCACGCGGTGGCCGAGCACCGTGTAGCTCAGTCGTTGATCAGAACCCATGCAGCCAGCGACGACGCTGCCAGAGGCGAGACCAATGCCGACTTCCAAAGGATGCTTTGATGTGGCATTCAGCTCACGGCGGCGTTGCATCATCGCACGGGCACACTGAACGGCGCGCAAGGCGTCATTGTCACCGCTGATGGGTGCTCCGAACAGCACCATGATGAGGTCGCCGACAAACTTGTCCACGATGCCGCCGTGAGCATAGGACACTTCAGTCAGAGCCGTCATGTGTTCATTGAGTAGCTCGATGACTTCATGCGGCGGCATGTGCTCAGTGAGCGCGGTGAAGCCGCGGATGTCGCAGAAGAGCATGGTCACATCACGCAGTTCACCACTGAGGACTTCTCTATTTTCAATGAGGCGCTCTGCCACGGTTCGGTCGGCTACGGCATTGAGAACGCTGCGATACTTTTCCTGCAAGGCGAGTCCGGCGGCCATTTCATTGAATGATTGAGAGACACGCCCGAGTTCATCAGGAGTCACGGGCACGCGCACGTCGAAGTTACCGCGCTCGATCTCTTGTGTGGCGGTCACGAGCTGACTCACTGGGCCGGATAGACTGCGTGAGGTGATGCTGATCAGCAGTAGCGCCACACTTAGCGCAAAGATGCCCAGGACGATGGCACTGCGGCGTAGATCGGTGATTTCAGCCTGGAGCGGTGCGAGTGAAAAGAAGTTCACCTGTGCCGCCTGAGGAAAAGGACTTTCAGGATTCAGCACGCGGTAGATGAGTCGATGCTTCACCCCGGCGATGGGCACGATGACCTCACGTTTATCCTTGTCAGACTTGGTCATCGATTGAGTCACGGCATGCGCAACGATGTCCTTTTGGTTTTCAGGCACGGTGGTTGAAACGAGTTTTCCTTCCACAAAAATGCCGCCCATGATTTCACCGAACTCGCTGCGCTTGGTTTGCTCAAAGAGGGTGCGCTCGGCGAGTGCCGTGATCGGCAGGCCGAAGACGAAGGCCCCGAGAAAAGCTTTGGTCACAGGATCACGGAGAGGTGTGACGAAGACCTCACGCACCTGCTCGCCACGTCGCTCTCCGGCTTCGACGATCAGGTAGCCGACCTGCTGATCTGTGAGGATGTCTGCAAACGGCCTGTCACTCAGCCAGGGCATCTTGCTGGACTTCCGATTCACCAGTGCATCGCCTTCGGAATTCAATGCGGCAAGATTACCACTGCCGCCGCGTGGGCGCTGATTGAGCACAAAGTTACCTTTGGAATCTAGGAGGGCGATGAAGGGCGCGGTGAGTGCGCCACTGGTGCTCGGTGGTCGTGTTAGCTCCTGAGGGCGATCCTTGTCCTTGCGCAGTGGGCCATTGCTCATTCGCAGGCCACTCGTCCCAGGCGCGCGTGCTCCAATTCCGAATTCATTCTGCAAGCGCTCTTGAGCTAGGGTTTCCAGCGCAGGACGTAGCTCCATTGCGGCTTTCATGAAGTCACCAGTCTTCATGCCTGAGATGACTTCCGGGTTCAGCGCCATCTTCTCCAGCACGGTGGAGAGTGCTTCGAAGCGCTTTTTCTTCGCTTGGGTTACGCCCGCGATTTGGTTTTCAAACTGCTCTTCAAAGAGGTGCTGGTAAGTCGCGCTAAACTTCCACTCAAAGAGCAGCAGTGCGCCGATCACCACGCCTGCCACGATGGGGAAGATGGAGAGAATGAGCTTGGCGCGGAACGTGGAGAAAAATTTCATTCGAGGCAGTGTCGGAGAGTCTGAAATCTCCAACCCCGAGTCGAGGTGAAAGTTTGCGCCCAATCATCTCAATTCATGGCATGGCAGCAACTCGGGATAGCCTCACTGCCAAAGTCTAGTGTGCCACGCAGGCGATAGGCCATGACCACGGCGGCGGTGATGGCGAGTGCGCGCTGCATCTTGCGCATCGTCGTGGGCTGGAGGCGTTCGCCCAGCCAATGGATCTGGGTTTGTGCCAGCCAGAGCAGCGGCAGTGTGCCGAGACCAAAAGCCATGGCAAACTCAGCCCCTTTGAAAGCGCTGCCATTCGCCATCGCCAATGCGAACATGAGATACAGCGGCCCGCATGGTAGCAGTGGCGTGGCGAAGCCGAGTAGGCCTGCGCGCACGGGACTCTTCATGCGAAAAGCGGCTGTCTGGATACGACGCAGACCACTGCTCAGAAAGCGCGGCTTTGGCAGCCAAGTGTCCAGTCCCATGCCGACCATGGCAAACGCGAGAACAAGCAGCCATGGCAGCAAGATGCCTGCGCCATGCTGAAACCATTTTAGCGGCATGATCCCGATCGTGCCAGCGATGGCTCCGACAATGCCATACGAGATGATGCGGCCTGCATGGTAGAGACTCGTGTCACGGAAGAAGCCCGATGCGCCCGGCTTTGACGACACGGCCCAAGAGCAGGAAAGCGGCCCGCACATGCCGACACAATGCACGCTGGTCATGAGACCCGCGAGAAAAGCGGCAGCGCTGGTGTCGATCCCACTCATTAGCGTTGGTGCATCACCGCGCGCTCCACTTCGATGGGTTTGTGTTTGATGGCGAACGCGATGAAGGCCACCCACAGGCCAATAAAGGCTAGGAACGTAAGCACGGGCAGCAGCCAGGGCTTATTGAATAAAATCTTTCGCATTGAGTGGTGCATTGGATTTGAGGCTTGAGTCGGGGCCGAGAAACTCCATCACACGAGTCGTCACACTGTCGCCATGAATGGCGTCGGTGACTTTGACTTGGAGTTTGAAAGGTGCTTTGAAGGAAGCCTCAGGCAGCGAGAGCACGAGCGTCTTTTGCTCTTCACCTAGCGGTGGCAATTGTAGCGTCTCGACGAATCCAGCGACGCTGAGTTCTGGTGGCAGATCGCCGACCATCTCCAGCTTGTAGGTGGACGGGCTGTTGTGTTTGTTGATGACGCGCACCAGAAACTGATTTCTCAGCACACCATTGGCGACATAGAATGGCGCACCGATCATGCGCACAGCGCTGGCACCCATGGGCGAGATATGCGTGGCGGAAAAGAAGAAGGCACAAGCACCGAGCAGCAGCAGCACGGTGTAGAAAATAATGCGGGGGCGAATGATCTTGGTCTTCCCGCCATGCAGTCCGACATGCGAATCGTAGCGCACTAACCCCGTGGGGCGCTTGAGCTTGATCATGATGTCATCGCACGCATCTACACACGCAGCACAGCCGATGCATTCGAGCTGCATACCGTTGCGAATGTCGATCCCCGTCGGGCACACCTGCACACAGCGGCGGCAGTCGATGCAGGAGCCTGTCGTGCTGCCCACTTTGCCACGCGGTTCGCCACGCACTTTGTCGTAGCCGATGACGACGCTGTGATCGTCGATCAGTGCGGATTGCAGCCTACCATAGGGGCAGAGGATGATGCAGAACTGCTCACGAAACCAACTGAAGGCAAAGTAGAGCGAGCCAGTCATGAAAGTCATCACACCAAAAGCCAGCAGATGCTCAGAGGGTGGTCCCTGCATCATCTCGTAGAGTTTTTTCAGCGAGACAAAGTAGCTCAGGAAAATGTGTGCGATCACGGCGGAGACGAAAAGGAAGATGCCATGCTTCAGCGCGCGTCGTGTGATCTTGGCTGCCGTCCATGGCGCATCTTCAAGCCGCCGCCGAGCGGTGGCGTCACCATCGAACCGTCATCGAAGACGAAGAAGATATTCATGCCGCCCAGTTCTTCCACCCAGCGCCGCTCGACGGCGTCGAGGAACACGACCTGGTCGCAGCCATGCTTGGTCGCTTCCGCTTGCGCGATCAGGCTGGCGGCGTAGTTGCCGCCGCACTTGGCCGCCCCCGTCCCGCCGGGTGCGGCGCGTGTGTAGTCCGGCGATACCC
>JBEBGU010000141.1:0-8065 GCA_040081325.1 Prosthecobacter sp. | reverse complement strand
GACACATGGTCAGCCGCACCACGGATGATTATGAGCGCATGGCGCTGGCGGGCTGTCAGGCGATCTGTGAGCCCGCCTTCTGGGCTGGATTTGACCGCGCTTCAGCGGATGGCTTTTATGATTACTTCCGGCAGATCACTGAGTATGAGCCGAAGCGCGCGGCTCGCTTTGGCATCAAGCATTTTTGCTGGCTCTGCATCAACCCGAAGGAAGCGGAGGACATGAAGCTGGCTGAGGATGTGATGGCGCTCATCCCGCAGTTTATCGACAAACCCGGCGTCCTCGGCATCGGCGAGATCGGGTTGAACAAGAACAGTCGCAATGAGCTGAAAATCTTTGAGCAGCATGTGCAGATCGCTCAGGATTACGATCAGCTCGTGCTCATCCACACGCCGCATTTGGAGGACAAACTGAAAGGCACACGCCTCATCGTCGAGGCGCTAAAGAACTTCCCCAAGATCACACCAGAGCGGGTGATCATCGACCACGTTGAAGAGCACACGATTAATCATGTGCTCGACCACGGTTTTTGGGCGGGCATCACGCTCTATCCTGAGAGCAAATGCACGCCGCATCGCGCGATCGACATGCTTGAGCAGCGCCAGGCAGAACGCATCTGGATGAACAGCGCCTGTGACTGGGGCATCAGCGACCCACTGGCTGTGCCAAAAACCATGCAGGCCATGCGCCAGCGAGGTTGGACGCCTGAGATGATCCAGCGCGTCTCCTTCGACAACCCATGCGCTTTCATGGGCCAGAGCAGCAAATTTGCGCTCTGATTTTATTTCCGGCTCAGCTTATAAAACAGCCAACCACCGATGCTGAGGAAGAGCACGTTTGGCAGCCACATGACCAAGTGCGGCATGGCGTTGGGCTTGTCATTGAGGGTGTCACCCAGAATGATGAAGACGATATAGACAACGGCAGTGATCAGGCTGAGGGCAAAGCCCGTCGAGGTCTCACGACGCTGCGCCGTGACGCCGAGCGGGATGCCGACGAGGGCAAAGGTGAAGCAGGCGAGGGAGAAACTATATCGCTTGCTCAACTCGGTACGTGAGAGGCAAACCTGAACGTTATCCATCGGCTTGGTGGTCACGGTGTCCACATGCTCGTTGACCTCCTGCCAGAGGGCATCGGTCGTCTTCATGCTGGCATTCACGCGCACGGTCTGATCACGCAGCCGAGATAGCGGAAAGCTCAGGGCCGTTTCGGCAGCTTTGAGGAACTCGATCTTGTCCACCTTCTTGTCGGGCGTGTGGCTGATGGCCTCGATCTCGGCATCGTAGAGATGCATGGTGAAGTCGAGCACGCCGGGCTGAGTCTCCAAAACGGCACGCTTAGCCCGCACGACACGTTTAGCCATCGTGCCCTCCATCTCGATGATCTCCAAGTTCTCGAGATTACGTCCCTCGCGCTTCCCAGTGTGAATGCGGAAACCTGGCACTTTTTCCAGCACGCGACCTTCCTGAAAGAGCGCTTCGGGATTCTCCAGCGCGACCTCGTAAAAGAGCATCTTCATGCGGTTTTTCGCCATTGGTGCCAGATCCACATTCACCCAGAAGCATATGCCTGAGAGCACGATGGCAAGCGCGAAGATGGCTGCGCTGATGCGTGGCATGGACCAGCCCGTCATGCGCATTGAGACGAGTTCATTGTCCGCTGAAAGTCGGCCAAACACGAGCAGGATGCTGGTGAGAAAGGCCCAGGGAATGGTGAAGATGAGCGAGAATGGAATGATCAGTGCGATGAACTCCGCGATCACCGAGAAGGGCAGTTGGGTATCCCCCAAAAGTTCATCCAGCTTTTTGTAAACGTTCCCCAAAACCATCACACCGCTGAGCAGCAGCACTCCCATCAGCGTAGCTGACAAAACTTGCTTACCGAGATAGCGGTCAAAGATGCGGATGAACATGCGGGGCAGGGGATGTTTGCGTTGGTTTGAGTCGTTGGCAATGCTTTGCGGTGGTTTATCAAACAGTAGCAAACCTTTGCCAATCTCTTCCTTTATACCCGCTTCCACTCAGCCAGAACTTGCGGCAGGAGCTTGTGCTCGGCTTGCTTGATGCGCTGGTGCAGGACCTCCGCCGTGTCGCCGACGAGGATGGGAACTTTGGCTTGAGCGAGGATGCGCCCGGCGTCGATCTCGGGGGTGACGAGGTGCACGGTGCAGCCGGTTTCGAGTTCGCCGTCATCGAGCGCCATTTGCACGGCGTTAGCTCCTTTAAATTTGGGTAGCAGGGAGGGATGCACGTTGACGAGACGATCCGCATACAGGCTGAGCACAGGCTCTTTGAGGATGCGCATGAAGCCAATGAGTACGACGACGTCTACCTCGGCCTGCTGCAAATGCTCTGCGATGGCTTGCTGTCCTGCGTCATCGAAGCGTCGCGGATTCGCACCGCCTTGCACATGCTGCGTGGGGATGCCTTCTGCCTTGGCCAGCTTCAGAAAGCGTGAGTCGGATTGATCCGAGATGGCGATGACGATTTCGGCATCCAAGATTCCGTCACTGATGGCATCGACGATGGCGCGTAGATTGGACCCTTCTCCTGAGCCGAGCACACCTAGACGCAGGGGTTTGGGCCGATCTCCTGTCGCGGTCATTCGCTCTATGGTTTTCGTCGTGGAGCGTCCAGCGACGAGTGACAGGATCTTGATCTCGGCACCGACCTTGTCCAAAGCGGCGCGCTCCTCAGGATTCAAGGAGTCTGCTGTGTAGTCACCGCCTTTGGCATAAACGTGGGGGCGGATCGCTTCGATGAGTGATGTGGCGCGTTTGTCGCCAAAGACGACCACGGCATCCACCGCGCGCAATGCGGCCATGACTTCGGCACGGTCACGCTCGCGATTGATCGGGCGGGCAGGGCCTTTGAGTTCGCGCACAGAGGCGTCTGAATTCAGTGCCACGACCATAGCATCACCGAGCGCACGAGCTTGGTTGAGATAGCGCACATGCCCAGCGTGCAGGAGATCAAAGCAGCCGTTGGTGAAGACAAGTTTCTTACCCTGCTGATCCAGCGTGTCACGCAACTTACGCACCTCAGCGGGCGTCATCGGAGTGTAGGAATGGTCTGGCGGCATGATGGGCTTAGCAGACGGTTACGCCTTCAGCGCGCATTTTGCGGAACCACTCGACATAAGCCGGCACGCCTTGGGCGATGGTGGTCTTGGAGCGGAAGTTGAGTAGCTGCTGGGCCTTGCTCACGTCTGCTGAGGTCAGCGGCACGTCACCCGGCTGCTCGGGCAGCTGGTTAATGATGGCTTTTTTGCCGACGGCTGCCTCGATGGTGGCGATCAGATCATTCAGCGTCACGGTCTGTGAACCGCCGAGATTGAAGATGTCACAAATGGGTCCCGTGCGGTAATTCAGCGCACCGATGATGCCGGAGACAATGTCGCTGATGAAGGTGTAATCGCGAGCTGTGTGACCATCGCCGTACTTGTCGATGGGTTTGCCGTCTTCAATCAAGCGGCTGAATTTTGAGATGGCGAGATCAGGCCTTTGACGCGGCCCATAGACGGTGAAGAAGCGCAAGCTGACGGTCTTGATGCCGTAAAGGTGGCTGTAGTTTGAGCACATCTGCTCGCCCGCCATTTTGGTCATGGCGTAGGGGCTGATGGTTTGCAAAATCGGGTCGATCTCAGCAAAGGGCACTTTCTTGTTCACGCCATAAACAGAGGAACTGCTGGCGAAGACGAAATGCTTGCAGCCGATGCGCCGCGCGGCTTCCAGCAGGTTGAAGGTGCCTTTGATATTGGTGTCGATATACAATTCAGGCTGCTCGATGGAGGGACGCACTCCGGCGCGCGCGGCTAGATGGATGACGGCATCAAAGCGGCCTTCTTCAAAGACGCGGTGGATGAAGGCTGCGTCTGTCAGATCCCCCTCATGCACGGTGACTTGATCGGCAAAGCCGCGCACGTTGGCACGTTTGATGGCGGGGTTGTAGTAGTCGTTGAAGCTGTCCAAAATGGACACTTTTCCAGCCCCGCTTTGGAGCAGATGTTCGACGGTGTGGGAGCCAATGAAACCGGCTCCGCCGGTGACGAGGATATTCATGAGCAGGTACGATTCAGGCGGAGCCACCGTTTTGCAAGTGGCGGGTGGATTTGTTCGCTTTGATGACGGCTCGCCGCCGCTGCTACAGATCCTTCACTTGGCGGTGATGGCGGACGCGATAGCCGCGATTTTTGAGGAGCTGGATGAGGCCGTCATCGGAGGTGAGGTGGCCGGTGCCGACGAGTATCATCGCGTTGTCACCTTTCTTGAGCATGGCGTCCAGGCGGTCGATCCAGGCGTGGTTGCGGTCTTTGAGAAATAGATCCATGAGTTCGGGGTAGCGCTCGGCTTCACGAAAAAGCATCTCATGCAGGGCATCGAGCTCGCCATTTTTCCAGGCGCTGATCATCTTTTCATACTCGCGTGAAAGTGTGCTCACCTCCGCCATGGTTTGCTCCAGCATGTCTTTCTGCTGAGCCTGAGTCAGCTTAGAAAAGAGCTGGAGCTGAAACTCCACGGTCTCCAGTCCTTCACCTGTTTTGCCGTCGCGCTCAGCTCGGGTTTCAAAGTATTGATCCACACCCATGTCCGGCTTGGCACCCAAGGCAGCATATTCGGTGGAGGTGATGATCAGCGAGACGAACCAGGGCTGAAAGCGATTGAGCGATGAGGCTTCAATGCTGTGGGTGGTGGCCCATTGGCGCACGGCTTGCCAGGTTTCTTGGGTGATATTCGCCTCCAGCGAGGTGTCGGCCGTGTAGGTCCCGAGCTGGCGCATGCGCGAGGCCATCGCGGGTCCATTGCCGGAGCCGGGCGGCAGTTCGAGGACGAGTTTATCCGAGTGATTGTAGGCTGCCTCATAGCCGGGTGAGAGGGGGTAATCACTCTCTCTCAAAACATGAATCGTGCCGCAGAGAAAAAGCCGCCCAGGTTGACCCTGACGATCCACCACCCAGATAGAACCTGCGCCTTCAGCTAGGTCGAGATTTTCTACCAGTGTGGCCTCTGCCACCACTGGTTCACGGTGGCAAGCCGTGAGTAGTGTCAGGACAAAGAGTGAAAGCAGACAACGAACAAGAAACACAAGCGACCCAAACACGCAGCGGGGAGGTAGAGCAACCGGGAAGTCGCGTGTTTGCCAGGTGCTCTTGTTAAAGCTCGATCTTCACTGGTGGCGGGGGCTTGAGCTTGATGGCGGGCTGCTCACCTGTGTCTCCGCCTTCTTCTGGACCGATGGGTACGGCGCGGCGGATGGGGCTGCCGTCATCATTGACGGGCCGCGCACGGAGCACGGGTTGCTCGGAGTTATAGGGATCAGCTCCGACGACGATGGGGTCCTGAATATGCACGGCTTCCAGGTGCGCAAATTTGTTTAGATCGGCTGGCAGGACGGTCTCGCCGAGCGTGGTGATCTGCTGGTGAAAGGCGGCGAGATCAGCCGGCAGTCCATCACCCGTATGGACAGGACAGGTGGCATTGAAAGGTGTGCCAGGGCGCAGGTACTCGAAGTAGGTGTTACGCACAGATTTGGAGACGCCGTCCGGTCCTTTGATCTTCTCATAACAGAAGTCCGTGGCGCGCAGTCCGCTGCTGCGACAGATCTCGACTCGGTCGGCCGACTCAGGCGGAGTGAAGTCCTGCGCAGTGTGGCCTTTGACTGAGGCATTGATGATGTCGGTCCAGATGGGCAGGGCGACTTTGTTGGAGAAGGCCTCAGGGTAAATGGTTTTCTGCTTATCAAATCCGACCCACACGCCGCAGGTGACTGAGGAGGTGTAGCCGAGGAACCAGAGGTCTTTGTATTCGTGATGCGTGCCGGTTTTGCCAGCCGCTGGGAAGTCGCCAAGGCCATACTCGATGGAGGGTGAGCCGGTGCCACGATGCAGAGCTTCATCCAAACAAGTGTGGGTCTGCCATGCAGCGATTTCGTCCATAGCGCGCACGCTTTGCAGCGTGGCTTCATCGAGCTGGAAGACGGTCTTGTCGTTGGCGTCTGAGATGCGCTGGATCAGGTGCTGCTTGGCTGGGCGCTTACCGCCGGTGGCAAAGCAGGAGTAGGCCAGGCACATCTCATTAAGTTTGGCTTCACTGGCTCCGAGACAGGCAGAGGCGGCATCACGCAGTGGTGAGGTGATGCCTGCTTTGGTGACGAAATCTTTGAAGCTGGCTTTGAGCAGTCCGCGCTCCAGGGCCACGTTTTCTCCGAGGCGCACGGTGGCGGAGTTATGCGAGGCGACGAGTGCCTCGCGGACGGTGATCTGCGTGCGCGACCACTTAGGATTTGGCACCTCCATACCATACTCACCGAGGATGCCCGTGAAGCCGCCGATCATGACACGGTCATTGCCGAGTGGCTCGTCGGGCAGCGTGGTCATCGGGAAAATATTCGGCTGATTAAAGGCCGCCGCATACACGAATGGAATGAAGGCCGTGCCAGTGGGGCGTAGGCTGTCGGTGGCGCGGTTATATTGGCTGTCGTTAAAATCACGTCCGCCGACCAGGGCCAGGATGGAGCCATCTTTGTTATCCATGACGATGGCGGCACCCTGCAAGTACTCAGGCTTCGGGCGCGGCGTGGTAGCGTCGGGTCCACCAGCGGAGATCTTTTTGCGCCAGTCTGTGATCGTTCCGCGGAACTGATCATAGGTCTGGTGGTCATAGCCAGGGTGCTTCTCCACCTCGCTCAGGCGCTTCTTCATGGCCTGCTCGGCCTTGGTCTGGAGTTCTTTGTCGATGCTAGTGTAGATCTTGAATCCGCCACTCAGCGCGCGCTCTTCACCCACGAGTGCGACGACTTCTTCACGCACGGCATCAAAGGCATAACTCAGTCTTGGGTCCGTGCTCTGTGGCGTGGTGATGATGGGTGTTTTCTTGATCTCCTCTGCCTCTTCACGCGAGACGTGCTTTTCGATCACCATGCGTTCGAGCACCCAATCACGTTCCTTTTTGGCACGTTCAGGATGGCGGATAGGCTCGATATTGTTCGGACTTTTGATCAGTCCCGCGATGATGGCAGACTCTCCGAGAGTCAGCTCTTTGGCATCTTTACCAAAGTAACCCCGCGCAGCAGCTTGGATGCCGTGGAAGTTTTTGCCGAAGAAGATGCGGTTTAAATACAGCTCCAAGATCTCTGACTTCGAGTAAGCGCGCTCGATCCGCTGAGCCACAAAGGCCTCCATGAGTTTGCGTTTGTAGCTGCGCTCCATCAGCCCAAAGGTCTGGCGGGCGAGCTGCTGCGTGATGGTGCTGGCTCCCTGAGTGACTTCGCCGGCCTTGAAATTCAGATAAACGGCGCGCACCAGCCCGATGTAGTCCACCCCGTCATGCTGGAAAAAGCGGCTGTCTTCCTGTGAAACTAGCGCGTCGATAAAATGCTGTGGGATGTCCTTGATGGAAACAGGCGTGCGATTCAGCACAAAGATGCGGGACAACTCCTCACCATTCCGGTCATAGATCAGACTGGCGGCCTCCAGCTTCTTGAGTTCATCGAGATCATACGTTTGCGCCTTCTGGCGCAGCGGGCTCACAATGATGGCGTAAATGCCGAGCAAGGTCACACCCATGAGCAGAGTCAGCGCCACCAGGGCACTGAACCACACGCGGCGGTAGAAGGGCAGCTTCAGGCCGGATTCGCCGCGCCAGTTGGTATTAGGATTCGGTTCGAGACCAAACATGAGAGGTGGCTTGTGATAAAAATGGAAACCCAAAGTAGCCATGCCACGCCTGCCCGCTAGCTTTTTCCCGTGCCTCCTCTTCATCAGCTCTTGCTCGACCGACTCGCCTTAGCGCAGCACCTCACTTTCGCTGAGGTCATGGAGCTAGCGCTCTATCATCCCGAGCACGGCTACTATGGACCCGCGCCGCGTCGCATCGGCCGCAGTGGTGACTTCTACACCGCCGTCAGCGTCGGACCACTCTATGGCCGACTGCTCGTAGCCCTGGCTCAACAAGTGCGTGAGGAGCTGGGCCAGCCATCCGAGTTCATCGTCATCGAACAAGCCGCGCATGACGGCCAACTCGCTGAGGACATCCTCACCGAGAGCACGCTGGACTCTCTCATCGTCG
>JBEBGU010000140.1:0-8067 GCA_040081325.1 Prosthecobacter sp. | reverse complement strand
GTACCAGTCAATCTAGGCCCGCGTAGTTATCGTGTGGATGTCGGCAGCGGTCTGCTCAAGTCGCTGGGTGCCGTGGCGAACGAAAAGTTTGGTATTCGCGCAAACTGTGTCGTGATCACAAATGGGACCGTTGGTCCAATTTATGCAAAATCTGTGATGGATAGTCTAGAAGCCGCTGGCAAGAAGCCCGTGCTCATCCAAGTGGCATCAGGAGAGGATAGTAAATCAATGCGTTGTGCAGAAGACATATGCAGTAAAATGGCTTTGGCTGGTTTGGATCGAAAAAGTTTTATTATTGCACTCGGTGGTGGTGTTATCGGTGATCTTGCTGGTTTTTGCGCAGGTGTTTATCAGCGGGGCATTCCGTTTATCCAAGTTCCTACGACAGTGCTCAGCATGGTGGACAGCAGCGTCGGAGGCAAAACGGGCGTTAATCTCCCTGAGGCAAAAAACATGGTGGGTGTCTTTCATCAGCCCGCTCATGTCATCGCTGATATTGATACACTGAAAACACTTCCGAAACGTGAATGGAACTCGGGCTTCGCCGAGATCATCAAGCACGCCTGCATTCGTGATGCGTCGATGCTGCCGCTGATTGATCAAGTCGCCGCCGGCGGTGGTGACCTTGCTGAACTCATACGCTGGAACATCGTCATCAAAGCCGCCGTTGTGGAGGAAGACGAGTTTGAAACTCTCGGGGTGCGCGCTCTGCTGAACTTCGGGCACACGCTCGGTCATGCCATAGAAGCCTCTGCCGGATATGGCGCACTCCTTCATGGTGAGGCCATCTCGCTCGGCCTCCGTGCCGCTGCCCTGCTCTCAGTGAAGCTCAGTACTCTGAGTGCTGCCGATGCCGAACGCATCGTCGAACTCCTGCGTTGCTTTGATCTCCCCGTACAGTTGTCCGCCAATTTTGAATCCGACGAACTTCTGCGTATCGCGCGCATGGATAAAAAATTCGAGCATGGCAAGATCCGCTTCGTCCTTCTCAGCGCCCTAGGCAGTGCGCACGTCAGTCACGACGTCACCGAAGAACATCTGTTGGAGGTAATCGCTCTCATGCGTGAGCCGGTCTAATTCTGCATTTCCAAGGTCCAGGTGAAGCCAAAGGATTTGCATCTGTTCTGAAGCCTCGTTTAAGGGTGTAAGCTCCTCACATACTGACTAAACTGAATAGCCTTTGCCCCCCACGTTTCAGAGTCGATGAACTGGGCCGTTTCCAGCTTATCAAATGAGAGTTTTCCTTTCGAGGCTTCGATGACGGCTTCCACAAAAGCTTCCTGATCTTGGGTGACGTGGACAAAACGGGAAAGTTTTTGAGCCTCTGGTAGTGCTGTGGAGATTACTGGCCGCTCACAAGCCAAGTACTCTTTTATTTTTAAAGGACTGCAACTGCGAGAAAGATCACTGAGCAAAAAGGGAATGATGAACAAGTTCGCTGATCTCAAAGTCTCTGGTAAATCTTGATAAGAAACGGCTGACTCAAGGTGAACGTTTTGAATGCCATCGAGCTTGTGGAGAGAGATCGAGACTTGGCCGATGAGGCGTATGTTGGCCTGCGGCAGGCGCGTGGCGATTTCTACAATCAAACCCACATCGAGCCGTTCATCAATCATGCCAAAATAGATGATCTCAAAACTCTCGGAAGATTTCTGCGGGTGAGAACGGGAGAAATGGTCTGGGTTTACTCCCTGGGTGAGAACGTGAACCGGCTTGCCTGAAAGCCTGAGTTGCGCGGCCAGGGAATCAGAAACGGCAACGACGGCATTCACGCGGCTTAGTAATATTTGCTCCATTCGCCTCACGTGCTCTTGATTCATGCCGGGCCAAAGCGCGTATTGATCAGGGCAATAATAGACACTGAAAGTCTCTCCAAGCCTACTGACGAAGTCAGCTTGTGTGGGTGTCGTGACGACAAGTGTGTGATTCTTGAAGTTGAGTTGACGTGTTGCTTTTTCAACACTTCGGCGCACCTGCCAGAGATTAAATTGTCTGATGAATTTAAAACGTGTGAAGGGAAGTGTCATGGGGCAAACGACGGTCAGCCCAAGGGGTGCAGCGGCAAAACGACGACGACGGCCAGAGACGAAATCAATTATTTTTTGCAGAGAGCGCCAGAGATCACGCCTATTCCACTGAGGCACACGCAGCCCGACAGTTTCAACCCACAGCACAGGGCTGTAGCCCAAAAACTCACTGAAGAGATGCTGACTCACCGACGGGTGACGAGCCCAGTCAGGACCGAAAACCACCCATTGGTGACCGGCAAGGTGGTGGTGACTGGATTGAGATTCGTCGGGCATTAAAAGAGGGCTAGCTTCTAATCTTTGGGTTTATGATGGTCAACATCTGGTTGGGCAGACACTTGTAAAAGGCCATCAAGATAGCTTTGCCAAAGAGACAGAGACAATCCATTGCTCCGCGAACTCCAAAGTGAGAAGTTTTAAAATAGATCAGGCCTGGCATATACCACCAGACTTTAGGGTTACCAAAACCTAGCATAATGGCCAACCAAGACAGGCGGACATCCGCCCAGGACCAGTAAGTCACTGATTCATTGCGGTCCGCCACTCCGAGGGCAGAAGGCACCAGAAGAACTGAAACGCCTGCTCGGTGGGCGCGCAAGGTGTACTCAACATCCGCAAAGTTGTGTTTCATCCAGAGACTCTCCGGCAGTCCTATTCGCCTGCAGACGGCGGCTGGAATGGCCACCATGTTCCCGTGCAGCCACTCCACTGGAATTACTGGCGCTATGGACTCTGGAACGGGAGCCAAGTGTTGTGGCCATCTATGGTGTATCAGGCCTCCCGAATATACGAATGCCCCATCCGGTGTCCTACAAATCCCGCCACAGATGGCGGAGCTTTCGAGAGCAAGTTGAACGAGTCGCTCCAAGCTACCAGGCTCGGGCAAGCTATCATCATTGAGCCAACACACGCAGTCCGCACCTCTGCCTAGCGCCACTTCCATCCCCAGCCGGATGGCTCCGCCCCACCATAGATCACCATTTCCTTGAGATAGCTGCACCCACGGGAAATAAGTCACAATCATCTCGCTCGTACCATCCGCACTTCCATCATCGACGACGATGACTCCCGCCCATTTTCTCACTTCAAGATCCACCAGCCGGTCAAGGCATCTGCGGGTGATCTCTCGGCGGTTGTGAACCGGAATCACAATCTGTACCTTGGCGGACATTGTTGCTTGGTTGAATGAGCGTGTTTCTGGCTTTTCTCGTTGTTTCACAGATGCCGCAAGAAGAATCTTGCATTGCCAGCTAAGCTACCTTTCGCTCGGATCATTTTCCGTTCTTCATTCTCATGTTATCGCTCTCGAAACGCTTGCTACACCGTCTTCTCCCCGCCTGGGGATCGGCGTTATCTGTGGCAGAGATTCTCTGGATCAAAACGGGTTGGTTCCAGTCTGCGAAACGTTCGCGTCCGCTTGATTCCCAGGGTCGTCCGTTACCTTGGTTGACCTACCCTGCACTTGCTTGGTTGGATCAACTCGACCTGAGCCAGTGCAGGATTTTTGAGTATGGTGCTGGCTGGGGAACGCTGCACTGGGCATGGCGCGCGCTCGCCGTGACTGCCGTCGAGAGATCTCCCGCATGGATCGATGAACTGCGCCCGAAACTGCCCGCTCATGTTACCCTGCATGGTCCTATGGACGGCACGGAATACATCGAATGCGCACGCAAGGATGGGCCGTGGGATGTCGTGATCGTCGATGGCAGCCACCGCTTGGAGTGCGCGCGAGTGGCTGTAGAGGTTCTGGTGCCAGGCGGCTTGATCCTACTAGACAATGCCGACTGGTTCACCGACGCGGCGGATTTTCTGCGATCCCAGGGGCTGACCCAAGTGGACTTTCAGGGTTTCGGACCGTGCAATCCGTACACCTGGACCACGTCTGTGTTTCTCGGCTCAAGTCTTCACATTTCACGTCTGCCGGCCTCATGGAGTGGCTCTGATCGTGGAGCTATCCCATACCAGCCATGAGTCGCCGTGAGAAACTCAAGACTCAGCTCCGCCCTTGGCTTGAGCTAGTGGGCATTGATCGTTTATCATGGCCTGGACTCAATGGACTTGATCGTAAGCTCGCGCGGCATCTGCCTGCTCATGGCGGTTGGTTTGTGGAGGCGGGTGCTAATGACGGCTATTTGCAGAGCAACACCTACCATCTCGCACGCTTTAAGCATTGGCGCGGTGTGCTGGTGGAGCCTGTGCCGCATCTCGCGGAAGCTTGCCGCCGAAATCGTCGGGAGTCGCAGATATACTCCTGTGCGCTTGGACCGCCGGATCTTGCTGGGAGCACCGTCACACTTCGCTTCGCGGGATTGATGACCGGAGTCTGCGGTGCTTTGGGTGACGATGGTGCGGAGACTCAGCGTGCGGCCAGAGGATTGAAAAGCCAAGGTCTCGCGGTCGAACCCTATGTCTTTGAAGCCCCAGTTCGCACCCTTACCGCAGTGCTTCTGGAAAGCAGCACTCCCGCCGTTTTCGATCTACTTTCCCTTGATGTCGAAGGCTATGAAGTTGATGTCCTGAAAGGTTTTGATCTGGATCGGTATCAGGCCCGATTCATCTGCATTGAGGCGCGTCGCAGCCATCTAGATCAGGTCACCCAGATGCTAGCTTCTAGGTACGAGTTGATGGCGGTCCTGCATGAAGTGCCCGAACATGGCGACTATCTCTTTCGGTTGCGTTGATTCACCTCACTCAGCACAGGTTTTCACCAATGAGTTAGCGATTTCTTGAGGCTGGATTTTTGTGATGCAAAACGCTTCCGAGTGATGGCAAATCCAGCGGCACTGATAACAATCCATGACCTCTCTTAGCCAGACTTGCTGAGCACTCCGGTGCCATGGCGCAAAGATCCCAAAATGCCCACCCCCAAGCAAAAAGACGCCCGGTTTATCGAGCGCCGTAGCGATGTGTGCTGGGGCGGAATCGGGCGCGAGCACCCAGCCTGCGCCTGCGATTAAATGAACTAAGCCTGTCAGCGTCTGAGTCACATGCCACTGAGCGCACGCCACGCCTACTTCCGACATCGCTCTCCGCCATGGTTCAATATCGGCTTCATGCGCGAAGCAAAACTCTACGGGCACATCCTTGGATTTCAGAAATAGCTGAATCGCCGCCGCAAGCAAATGAGGTGGATAATGACGAATGGCTGTTCCCGCCATCGGGCAGACAAGCAGTGTGTTTCCTTTCAAGGCACGCAACGCCGTGAGAGTCGGCATCACCTCCGCTATCAGCACTTCTCTTTTCAGGAGTGATCCGAGCACGCGCCGATGAGCTTCGAGTTCCAGACATTGCTCGCTAGGCACTTCTGGGTAGGGCACATGCTGTGCTCTAGGATAGGCTAGGCTCACGTTTTCCCCCACCCCCGTCCAGAGGCTTGTATAGCAGATTTTGGGTGCCAAAAGCTGGGCGATGATGTGCAGATAATCTGATGGCTGGTGCCGCAAGGACAGCAGAGTCTCGGTCGAATAAGATCTCAAGCTCGCTGCATGTGCCCATAGGAAACGCAGTAGATCGGGGAAGTAGCGCTCACAAAACGGCGGCAGCACAAGCAACTCCACGCTTGGAAACTCAAGACGAAAGAGCGGCTCAGCGACGGTGGATACGACAAGCAGCGTCTCCTTTTCACCAAACTCCTGCACCAAGATACGCACTGCCCCCAAAGACAAAACAGCATCTCCCAAGCGGTCCAATTTAAGAATCGTTAGTCGAAACTTATGCGCCCGGCTGCGTGGCCAGAGTCTGGCGAGCGTGAGAGTCAGCGCATAGATGAAATGGCGGAGTATGCCAGTCATGGACGGAGAATGGGCCGCAGCAGGCTGAGGTATTTCTCCCGCGTTTCTTCGATGAACGAGCGGGGACAAACAATTCTGGTTCGTGCGGACAGCCCCTGCACCTCAGTCCTTAATGAGGTGACAGCTTCCGGCACAGGCAGCACCGTGATACCGGGGACTTCAGCGGCTGTGAGGAGACGACTGTCATTGCCAGTCAGCAGCACAGACTTGCCCATGGCGGCGGTGACGACGGCTCCGTGCACTCGATTCACGACAGCAAAGCAACAGCGTGAATAAGCATCCAGATAGTCCTGCCATTCAGTGCTGAAAAAACGTGGAATGTCAGGCAGCAAATGCGCAGCCTGCTCCAACTCTTTCTGATCATGACAGATCATGAGGCAGCGCTGCTGGCCTGCTAGAAGACGAGCCTCTTCGCAGAACACTTTTTCCCATCGGCGTCCCAGTTCAGCGCTGCGACCATCGAGTTCATAGTGCCCTCCATTGGGCATGTAATTCAGCGCAACATACTCCCCATCTTTGGGCTGCACGCCGGTGGCATCAGGGGCAAAGATTGATGGACAAGGCAACAGCGGCACCTCATGCCCACATTCGCGGACGATTCGCTGCGCCAAGGCATCCCGAACAGTCGTCAGCGAGCACCAGCGCGTGAACTGATCTATGTAGGTTCTACACTCTGTGTCCTCGGAAATCTCCACTCCAAGACTACCCCAGCTCTGACAGGAACCAGCCCCAAGATTGAGCAAAGGCACGCGCTCCTTTAGCCGCAGCCATCGCCTCTCGATAACCGGCCTGAACCATTCCGTGTGGGCACATTTCGAGTAATTGTTGAGCCAGTAAACCGGTGCCCCAGACTGCACGATGAGGTCACTGCTCAGCGCCAGATCCGTGCGTGGATGCATCGGCAGCCGATCGGCGATTCGTGACAAACGCGTGCGCCATGAAAAGCGATCTGACAGCCCGCGAGTCAAAGTATCTATCCGTGTCCAAATTCCACCACGAACAGTCGCCGGGAAATGCTTGTGAATCGTTTGCACTTCGATTTCTCCCAGCACTTCATGCAGCAGACTCAGAATGCCCGCTCGCACAAAATCGTCGCCGACATTGTGATTCAAGGTGGAGATGACACAGACCTTCTTCATCGGCGTAAAAGAGTTTTGATCTTGTGCCGCAGGCCTGCACTGGACCACTGATTTTTTGGCAAACCAACCACCTTTGACAGGTACTCTGCGTCAGCCTCTTTCCAGGCGGAAATCTCCGTGGGATGCATCAGCGGCATAGGAAGATCACAAGTGCTGAGCCCCGCTCTTGGGTCCGCTGCATTCAGAGTATGTGTCGCATCCTGCCCAAAGCCGATGTTTGAGATCAAATTGCGAGCAGGCACAATATTCAACCCGCCACAGGCCAGTTTAGCATAGGCCCACTGATAGTCCCAAGTGTCCATCTTCCCGTCATAAACATCATTCAGCACTTTGCGCCTCCAGCTCGCTTCAAAAGGGTTCGGGCAGAGCTCGCTGAGTCGTTTAGAATCACGCATCAGCGGCCAGGATTTCATCTCCACATCGTACACCCGCCACGCCCGCCTCCAAGACGCCCAGCCCCAGATGGGGCCAAAGCGTGAGAAAAAATAACTCTGCTCCCCGTGCTGCATACCCGTCAGATTACTGCCACTGATCTGCATGACCTCCTCCGCATTCTGGTAGCGGCCAAGCATCTCTTCACAGAAGGAAAAAAAATCTTGGTGAGGCACACAGTCATCTTCCAAAATGATCAGGGACTCATGTCGTTCAAAGGCCCAATCTATAGCTGATGAGACGGCTCGCTTGCAGCCCTGACACACTTCTGAAAATCGGGTTTCCACTTCACAGGGCCAGTCGATTCCTGCCAGCACCATCTGGCGCACCTGCTGGCAGCGCTCATCATCCGCAGGTCCATCTCCGGCGATGAGTAGGCGCGTTGGTTGCGCCGCCTTTAGCGCAGCTAAGACCTGAGAAGTAGGACCTGGGCGGCGATGAATCAGAAACAGAATAGGAATACGGCAGGGACTCTGGCAACACATCTAGCTCCGATCATGCCCCGAGATGAATCTGAGGGAAAGCACAACGTAACATCAGATCCAACGCTGACCCATGATCACCAAAAAAGCGCGGGGTTTGGGCCCGCGCTTTGGATGGGTGACTCAACGGGGAGGCTGCTTATTCGCTGAGGGGTTCGATGCGGATGCGGAAGAACTGGCCAGCTTCGCCGGGGGC
>JBEBGU010000901.1:0-2106 GCA_040081325.1 Prosthecobacter sp. | reverse complement strand
CACCGGCGGCGATCTCCTTGAGCTTGGACTTCACGGCTTCGTTGCTGGACTTGCTGGCGGCAGCGTAGAAGCACTCGGAGACGGTCTTGCGCAGGATGCGCTGGCTTTCACCGAGGCGGCGCTGGATCTCTTTGGACTTTTCCTTGTCGTTCTTGGCTCGGGCTTCATCGAGTTCCTTGCGCAGGGTATCGAACTCTTTGTTCTGCTCCTTCATCGCGGCGGCGACTTGCTTGGAGGCTTCGAAGAGCAGGCTGGCTTCGGTTTGATCGAGCAATCCGGCGAGCTGGCGGCGGTTGTCGAGATCACGCTTGTCACGCTCACGGGCGCTCCAGTTGATGCTGTCGGGCTCAGAGTTCACGAGGGTGACGAGGGAGTCCCAGGCTTGCTCGGCGCTCATGCGGTGGAAGACTGGGCCTTGGAAATAATAGGGCTCGCCCATGGCGACTTCCTTCGTACTGGCACGGGCGAAGGTCTGCGTGTTCAGCAGCATTTTAAGGAAGGCTTTCATGTCATACTTCATGGCGACCATCTGGCGGTCGATGAAGGCCTGCACTTCGGGATTCGAAGGCACGCTGCTGTCCATGAGTTCGTCGAGCGGCTCGATGAGTGCGGCACCGAAGACGCGCTTCCAGAGGCGATTGGTGATGACGGTGGTGAAGCGTGGGTTCTCGGGGGAAGCCATCCATTGGCTGAAGCTCTGGATGGGATCGCTCTCCTTCGTGAGGGTGATGGGTTTGCCAAACATCACTGAGGCTGGCACGACATCTTTGGGCTTGGCGTCGGTGTATTTGTAATCGTGCGGCAGGCGCATGGTGGCCTTGTTTTCCACCACCATGGTGTCACGCAGCGGGCGGGTGACTTCGGTCACGGCCTGGCGCATGAGATCCTGCGTGTCTTTGTCGAGCGACTTGTCCTGGCGGATCAATTTCTGGGTCTCCTCGACGCTGGGCGAGCGATAGCTGGTGGCCGTCATGTTGTGCGTGAAGGCGGCCATCTCGTAGAACTGCTTCTGCGTCCATTTATCGAAAGGATGGTCGTGGCACTGGGCGCACTCCATGCGCGTGCCGAGGAAGATGCGCGTGGTATTGGAAAGGTTGTCCAGCGGCATGCCGCGATCCCGCATGTAGTAGCCGATGGCTCCATTTTCAAAGCAGGCACCGCTGCCAGTGACGAGTTCGCGGGCCAGCTTGTCCCAGGGTTTGTTTTCGCGCAGGGACTGGCGGAGGTAGTTCAGGTAGTTCTGCGACGTGGTGCTGTCGCCGACGCCCTGACTTTGGGCTCGCAGCACGTCGGCCCAGTAGTCGAAGGCATGATGAACGTAGCCCTCGGAATTGAGCAGGGAGTCGATGAGCTTCGAGCGCTTGGCGCTGTCTTTGGAATCGAGGAACTGCTTTGCTTCATCCTGAGTCGGGATGCGTCCGATGACGGTGAGGTAGGTGCGGCGGAGGAAGGTCGCTTCATCGACTGGCGCGTTCGGCGTGAGCTTGTGCTTCTCCAGGCCTTTGACGAGCAGGTCATCAATCCGCTTCGAGGCAGCGGAGGTGTCTGCAGCGTGGAGGAGGGCCGATGTGCCGAGCACAGCAGTCGCGATGGAGAAGAGCAGCGTGGCTTTCATGCGACAACCAACGCGGCCAATCCCGGCACTCATGTCAGCACCGGACGCCTTTGCCAATCAGTGCCCAACCAACGGCAAGATCGGCACACTCAAGGTGCAAAAATGTCTTGCTGGAACGCCACTGACCTGAAAGCAGAACAATAATAATTACTGGCGCTGCTTCGCAAACGTCTCGCCGCCTTTCTTTGCGGCTTCGACGTAGTAGGCCATGGCCATGAGGTGCTTGGTGAACTCGGTGCCGTCGATCTCGTCGCCTTTGATCCAGGAGCCATCGGGCTGCTGGGATTGGAGAGCCAAGTTGGCTTTTCCGGCGGCTCCTTTGGCCCTCTTCGTCCAGCTTTTCTCGTCGGTTGGGCCTGAGCGTTTTTCGAGAAGCGTTTCGCGCGGCTCCTTCGTGAGTTCCTTCAGCTTGGCCAGATCACGGGCAATGTGGTCCAGCTTGAATCCGTAATGCGTGGGCATGTTACTGTCGTCATAGGTCAGTACATAAG
>JBEBGU010000900.1:0-2106 GCA_040081325.1 Prosthecobacter sp. | reverse complement strand
TCCACCCGTCCTACGCCATCTCCCCCGCCGACCTCCGCAAATCCATCCTCACCCTCGCCGTCCAAGGCAAACTCGTCCCCCAAGACCCCAACGATGGCGAAGCTCGAATGGTGTCCATGGAAGAGCTTGTTGGACGGAAGAACCTGAAGAATGGCCTGTCTTTGTCTCCTGTTGATGGTCCGTCGGATTTTGTGTGCCTTCCATTATCAGCGATGAAGGGAGCGGCCATCGACTGTAGCTTCGGGAAGCCGATTGCGATTACACCTGAGCGAGCGGAGCCATATTTGATCAAGCAAAACGACGTCTTCGTCATTCGCGGGAATGGCAGCAAGGAGCGCGTTGGAATTGCCGGCATGGCTCGCTCATGCCCGCCGAATGTCCTTTTTCCAGACCTCTTCATCCGGGTTCCACTTCCGCCCAACAAGATCGAAGGCGAATACTTTTTGATCGCATGGAATAGCCCCGTGACGCGGGAAATGCTTGAGAGTCTTGCAACGACGACTGCCGGAATCTGGAAGGTCAACCAGGGTCACATCTCGGAATGTGAGATTCCCATCCCACCCCTCGCCGAACAACGCCGGATCGTGGCGAAAGTGGAGCAACTGATGGCCTTGGTGGATGCGTTGGAAACGCAGCTCGCCGCCTCCCGCGCCACCGCCGCGAACCTCCTCTCCGCCCTGGTTGCCGAACTCACCGCCTGCTAGAGGCCTGCCGTGCGTTATTCAAGGCGGCAGCAGACTCTTCTTCATCTTTGAGAGTTCCGGGGACGCATGCGCCCCAGCGATGACCTTTGCCAAGGTGGGCGTGGAAATGCTGTTGAGCTGAACAAAGTGACCTGATGCCACAGCGCTGATGAATGACGATTTTTTTCCGGTCATGGCCATGGAGTAGGCCACGGTGGTGGCGTGAGTGAGTTCCACATAGTCAGATGGATGCAGCACACAGGCATCATCCACGCAGGAATCACGAAGCGTCGTTAGATTGACAAGAAGTAACTCTTCGCCCGGCTTCTTGGGATCAAAAAGCGGGATGAAGATGTGCCGGGGCGGGTCCATGCACCGGAAGGCCATGCCAGGAGTCAGGGTGGTCATGGTGAACAGGGGAGAGCTTAGTTCACGAGCTGGTGAAGACGATGGCGAGACTCTGTCCCCGTGATGAAGTCATCGATCTCCTGCGACTTCCAGCCAAAGGACTCGGCAAGCCTGCGGGCGCTGATCTCAATGCGTCCGCCCCTGGGGTCTGACCATTCTTCACAATGCTGATGAGTCCAGGTAACCAATTCCCATTTTCCATGCTGCCCAAAGCGCTTCCAGACCTCCTTTAAGACACCCATTTCGGAGACGGAGAGAGCATCGTATTCAAGGAGAGGTTCCCGAACTGCCAAGCGATGATTAGCGCGATCTGAAATGAGTCGCTCCCACGGGCTGTCCGTCCCTGGCGTGCCGTCATTGATCAGATCCAGCACCTCTTCAGTGACTGGACCATGTTTGAGCGAATAAAAGGCACCACCGACGATCGGAGTGCGGCGTGATTGAAGCGAGGCGCGGTCCGCGAGGTAGATAAGCTTCACCAGCTTCAGGATGTCCATTTCACCGCCCTCACTGGAGACGAAGAAGTGGGCAACTTGGGCTGCCTTATCAATATCAAAGACGGTTTGCATGGGGGTGAAAAGACGAATGAAATCAGCGGCTGGAGTGGAGTTCAGAATTCCTCTCTGCCAGCCAAGACAGGCTATCTGGAAGTGAACGGGCTGACAATCAGATATTTATTCGGTCCCTGTTTGGCTGAAGATGTCATCAACGGCCTGCCACTGGACCCGCTGCCTGCCAGCGCCCGTGAATTATGCATCTAACTCAGGCCCAGGAAGCTCCGAAGCTTCACTATCTCCTGGGCAAACCGAGCCTCACGGACAACGCCCGCCAGTATGGCCGAGCCAAGGACATCCTGAACTCTTGCCAAGGCATCACGCTCATCGAAGAAGATGAAGCGGCAGACTTTGGTCGTGACTTGGAAAGCCGGGTGCTGAGCACGGTGCATGAGTGACCCCTCAGTGATCTAGGCCAAATGAGGAGCAACAGATGGCCTGGGTGGACGCGCTGGAAACAC
>JBEBGU010000139.1:0-8085 GCA_040081325.1 Prosthecobacter sp. | reverse complement strand
GCCGCGTCCTTGAGCACGCCGCTTTGCAGGGTCTCGACATAACCATTGATGAGGGTAAGCGGAGTTCGCAGTTCGTGGGAAGCATTGGCGACGAAATCCTTTCGGATCTGCTCGGCCATCGTCTGCTCGGTGATGTCATGCACCATGAGCCAGGCACCGCTTTCAGCCTTGGCGGGCAAAGGCGCGGCTTCGATGAGGTAATAGCGGCTCGTTAGGCTAGTGTTGTTGGAAAGCTCGATCTCACGAACGATTCGGCGTTGATCTTTGAGCGCGCTTTGGACGACATCTATGATCTGATGATCCTGAAGTTCCTCAATAAGCATGCGCCCACGATGGATGCCGGTCTTCTGAAAAAGGTGAGCCAACGTACGATTCGAGAATTTGATGCGCATCTCGTCATCGACGATAGCCACGCCTTGGCGGATCTCGTTGAGCAAAGCCTCAAACAAGCGACGCAGGTATTCTTCTTTAATCAGCGCCTGATTAGCCTCTTGCAGGCCACCAAAGCGCGCGGCAAGCTTGTCTGCCTCGAATGTCTTGAGTCCAGCCGCGCGGGTGACTTTCTCAACGCTGCTGCGCCACATTTTCTCACGCCACCATGCCCACACGATGAGGGCGATGAGAGCGATGCTGAGAATAATGTTCATGGGGGGTATGAGTATGCAGTGCTTAGTGTTTAGAGTGTGCTTTTGCCAGAGAAAGCGTGTGTACGGCCTCCTGCGAGGAGCAACACGCAAGGCGTGCTCTGAAATCCCCGATCAAGCTGCGACAGCTATATCTGCGGGACTGATCACGAACTGATAACCAGTGCCACGCACGGTGACGACATGCTTGCCCGCAGGCCCTAACTTTTCACGCAGACGTTTGATATGCGTATCGAGTGTGCGGGTAGCTACATCGTCAGAGTAGCCCCAAACCTCACGTAAGAGCTCACTGCGAGTGTGAACGGCGCTGGTGTTTTCCAGCAGGACAGCCAAGAGCTTAAATTCAGTGGTGGTCAGATCGATGGGTGTGTCGTTGTGGAAAAACTTCATGTTCTTGCGATCTAGCAGGAAAGCGCCGTTCTTTACTTCTGAGACATGAGTGACTTTTTTGGTGCGGCGCAAAATGGCGCTGATGCGCAGAGCCAGCTCGCGTGGTGAAAAAGGCTTCGTCAGGTAGTCGTCAGCACCGAGTTCTAGCCCGTTGATCTTGTCAGCGATCTGAGCTTTGGCCGTGAGCATGATGACGGGCACGCCACGGGTGCGGCTGTCACCACGGAGGCGCCTGAAAGCGGTCATGCCGTCTTGACCTGGGAGCATGATGTCGAGCACGACGAGGTCAGGCTGCTGCTCTAGCACGGTGGGCATGACTTGTAGGCCGTTGGTGATGCAGAGGCACTCGTGCCCCTCACGCATCAGATGCAGGGAGATCAGCTCAGAAATATCCGGCTCGTCATCGACCACTAAAATTTTGCTCATAATCGGTCTTGTTTACACAGGATAGCACACAAAGGACAAACCGTTCTTGGTGACGACTGCGTCACACGCGAGCTATTACGGGTGACGGCGATGTCAGATTAGGGCATATAGAAGGATGAGCGCTCAGGACTTCTTCGTTGGGGTACTGCGCTTTTGATACTCTTGAAACGCTTGCCTAGCTTCAGTGGGCTGGCCACTTTTCTTCAAAGCGTACGCGAGATTCTTCCAGGCTTGCGGGTGAGTGGGGCGGAGGCGGACGGTGTTACGATAAGCTTTAGCCGCTTCGTTGGGGTTGCTGTTTTTGTCGAAGAGAAGGCCCTGATAGAACCAAGCTTCCGAGTAGCCGGGATTGAGTTTGAGGCTTTGAGAAATGGCGGCTTGTGCTCCTGTGTAATCTTTGAGGCGACCACGGACATAGGCGCTGAGGTAGTGGGCTTGAGCGTATCCAGGCGCGAGTAACATGACACGCTTCAGCGCATCGTCAGCGCTGCCGAGATCACCATCCCGGACAAGGCGACTGGCGAGCAAAAGCCAGGCAAGTGAGTCGTTCGGGCGCTGTTCTGTGGCGAGTTCGAGAGCTTCGCGGTCTTCGGTGGTATCCGGGAGCGCTCCGGGTTTCTCTCGTAGTTTGGCAAAGGCAAGCTGATGCCAGTAGAGTCCAGCTTTTGGATCAAGAGCGACGGCTTTCCGCTGGCAGTTTAAAGCCTCAGGTGCTGCACCGAGATATGTGGCGCTGAGTCCAAGCAAAGCCCAGCATTCCGCACTGCGCGGATACTTGCGCGTGAGGGTCACGAGCTTGCGCATGGCTGACTCCACTCGGCGTTGCTGCAATGTTTCAAAGGCAGCGACGAACTCTGGATCGGTAGCCACCTGCTTGAGCTTCGGCGTCTTGGGCAAACGACTGAGTGGCTGGAGTGGCGCACGCATCTTGCGCAGTTCGATGGCAGCGGCGTCTGCGGTTAGGGCAAAGTTCATCCAGCTTTTCAGTGGCACCTGCATACCGACGATGGCGATGACTTTGCCCGCTTGATTGAGCACGGGAGAGCCGACGGCGCCTGGAGAATCTTTGCCACGCACATTGAGCCAGCCGAGGCCGGTCAGCGCGACATCCATCTGCACGGTGGCATCGGCGAGCACGAGTCCACGCTTCTCGGAAATGGCGAGGACGTGGCAGGCTTGTTCATTGCGGAGGTCCGTGCCAGGGCTGAGTTCGAGCGGGGTTGTCTCATAGCTCTCACTTTGCAGGAGAGTGACGCCCGTGGTGAGGTCGGCTACGTAAAAACCGCTGACCTTATGATTGGTCCCATCGGCACCTGTGGTGGTGATGTAGTCCACATTCTCCGCGATCTCAGGGTGAAGTAATCCGGTGTCGGTGAGAATGATGCCACTCTGAGTGACGAAACAGCCGATGCCGCTGGCGAGTTGTGTGCCAAACTCATCCCACACACGCACACTGACGACTGAAGCCACGACCTTCATGCCGATACTGCGCAATCTAAGTTCATCGGGTGTGAGTGGCTTATCCGGCGCACCTTCAGGCTGTGTTTCACCAGGCAGGTAGGGAGAGATCGGTGGCAGGAGATCGAGATTGGTCTCATCGGCCATGGGCAGGCCTCTCGCTTCGCCTTGAAAAAGCAGCAGCGGGTTTTCGTAGTTGTTCACGTCAACCGGGAAGCCTGCATTGACTGGCAGTGCAGGCTCGACTGTAGGCATAGCAAGTGGATCAAGCACGCTCGGTGGAAGCGTGCGTTTGGGAGTTTGCTCCTGAGCGTGGGCGCAGGTCAGTCCGAATAGAAGCGGCAGGAGTAATAATCGCATGGCTGAGACCCAAATGTGTCTGGAATGTGACGTTGCGCGGCAGCTTCCTTGTGACGAATTCTTCACATGGAATTGTTTTCCGATACCGAACAGGCAGGTTAAATAAAAACTTATATTTCTCCCACCATGCGCGCTCTTGCCCTCACTTTCGTCCTTCTGTCCACCGTGGCACTTCAGGCTGCTGACCTGGAACTCAAGTCGCTCGGTGATGCCGCCGACGGCCAGGCAAAACGCAAATATGGCCCGTATGTAGGCGTGTCTGCCGGCGAGAGCTTGGGGCAGACGGGGAATGTGTCGATCGGCGGGCAGCCGTTTAGCCTCAACGGTGGTGAAGGTGCCGCCATTTTCAGCATCGAAGTGGGCAAGAGCTGGAAGCTCAAAAAAGTGCCCTTGATGGTCTCCATGGATGCCGAGGGAACCTTTATGTCCACCTCTCTGGAAGGTAACAGCACCGGCGGCCCGGCCGCAAGTTATCAGGCCGACATGAACTCGCTCTTCTTCAATCTGAACGGGACGATTGGTCTAGACCTGTATCGCTACCGCGCACGCATCGGCAAATTCGCTGCTGGTTTCCGCCCCTACATTGGCGGCGGCTTTGGTGGCGGCCAGGTCTGGTTCCGAAACGCCACGAGCACCAACCCAGCCAGCAATCCTTTCAGCATTGATGAGTTCGTGAACTCCTGGAACTGGTATGCGGGCCTCGAATGGACCTGGAAGGACCAGTATTCGATCTTCGCCGAGTACCGAGACTTCCACATCGGCGACCTTGAGGATCTGCGCGGCTTCAGCACAGACGGCTACCTCGTTGGCTTCCGTTACCGTTACTGATCTCTCTTTTATCCTCCCATCATGGCCCCACATACTCGACTCCTGCTCACTGCACTCACGGCGCTCTCACTCGCCAATTGTAAGACGATCACCTCTGACCGTGTCACTTTTCCGAACACGCCTGTCAGCTATCAAACTGTTAGTGACATGATCGATGAAGAAACCATCGAGCACACGGTGAAGTTCCGCAATGTGGGCAGTGAGATTGTCAGCTTCGACTACACGATCGCCGATGAAGTCGGTGTGCCGCACACGGATGCGGAAGGCCCCAATTCCGGCCTCGTGGAAAATCTTTATCCAGGCGCTGAAGCGAGCGTGAAAAATCCCACGAAGAGCATGGACGAACTTTATGTCGTGCTCGGCAAGGTGACTTACGGCAAGCGCACGAGCGAACAACTCGCAAAGCAGTACAAGCCAAGTTCAGTGGCGGTGAACAGCAGTCCAGCAGCCGGAGCTGCCATGGCACTGCCATTGCTCGAGCCAGTCACGGCTCCCTAATGGCGGGCTATGTTGTTCCTGCATTTGATCTTCACTTTTCGCAGCCCCAGTCTTCTGGGGCTGTTTGTCTTTTGCCTCTGCGCGCCCTTACAAGCGGTTGAGGATGAGACGGCGGTGCGCCTCTATCAGCGGGGCCTGAAGCTGATGGCTGAGAGTGATCTTGAAGAAGCGCTCGACCGATTTAATACGGTCGCCAAGAAGTATCGCCGGAGTGAAAGTTG
Source organism: Prosthecobacter sp. (assembly GCA_040081325.1). Classification (GTDB taxonomy): domain Bacteria; phylum Verrucomicrobiota; class Verrucomicrobiia; order Verrucomicrobiales; family Verrucomicrobiaceae; genus Prosthecobacter. The sequence continues at coordinate 3,260 of JBEBGU010000139.1, read as the reverse complement.
CGCACAGTCGCTCTGGGAGATCTACCGTATCCAGGAGCATCTGGGCGATCACGAAGGAGCCTTTGAGGCTTTGAATAGGCTCGTCACAGAGCAACCGGGACATTTTGAAAAAGCGTATGGTGCGCAGTTTCAGTTGGTGCAACGTTTGTTGGGCAGTGGCAAAAATGCCCGGCGGACACTGGAAGTGCAACGACCTTCACAAACAATCTCACCAGAAGCGCTTGTGGCCATGCTCCGCGTGGTGATCAAAAACGGGCCGCAAACTGAAGCAGGCATCCAGGCGCATTACTATCTGGCGCTGGCACAGGAGCGGGCAGGCGAGAAGAAAGACGCCATCGCCACACACGAAGACTTTGCAGAGACGTTTCCGAAGCATGAATTGGCCGATGATGCCAGCTATCAGGTGGCCTACATCGCCTACAAGGACTGGAAAGCGATGCGTGGTGACAGCCCGCATCAGCGTGAGGCTGCGGCCATCTCTCTCACATGGTTCATCACTCGTTTTCCAGAGAGTGACAAGGCCGCCCAAGCCCGCTCCTGTCTGGCCGAAGTGCGTGCCGCCGAGCAGCGAGAGCTGATGAGTCTGGCGCGCTATTATGAAAGCCGTGGCAATGACAAGGCCGCCGCCACCTACTTTCAGCAGCTCGCGCTCAAGTTCCCCGAACTGTTGCAGACTGAAGGCGTGCTGAAAGACAAGATTGCCAGCGCCATCCCCGGCGTTCCATCTGAAGCTGTCGGCCCGGTTCGCGAGCTGAAAAAGTAACTTTTTTGTTAGGCCGCCTCATTGGCCTGGCTGAGTGGCAGGAGAGGCAAGGAGATGCTGGTGTCATTCCCGTCACTGCCGAAATCGTTTCAGTGTGCCGATTGGCGGTGCGTTACGCGAGTGGTTGCATGGCATTGATGTCGTTCAAACCTCTGCCTTTGCTTTTGTCTCTCCTCGCCCTTGGAGGTGTTGGCATGATGGTGCTCTCCAGTCCTGCCAGAACGCCGTTGATAGAAGAGCCTTCGTCGGTTCAGGTAAAACAGGAGACGATTGCGCTGCAAGCGTATGAGCCGTTCTCGTTTGATGAGATTTATGTGATGCCCGCAGGTCCGAAGGGATTGGAGTTCACCCGCAAGACCAGTGATCTCAACGGCAGACAGGTGCGCATGGACGGCTTCATGGTGAAACACTATCACGACGACCCGACGATCTTTCTCTTCTCGCCGGTGCCAGCGGTTCACAATCAGGTCGAGTACATTCTCGCCGACAGCCTGCCCACCAGTCTCGTGCATGTGATCATGGACGTGCGTCCGGGTGATGCGCCGGTCTGGAAGCCGCAGCGTGTCACGGTTCTGGGCACGCTGGAGACTGGTGCGCACCAGGAGATCGATGGCCGCGTCTCTCATGTGCGGCTGCGTTGTGACCACGTCCTCGACTGCCGCACGAGTACTCCCATCGAACTGCGCAAGCCTCTCGCTCTGCAAAGGGACCGCATGGCCTACAAGGCCTACCAGGACTCGACCGCTTCCCGCCTCTCTAAGGCGAATCCAGAGAACACACCCAACGACCCAAGACCCACAAAACCACGATGAAACCCAACATCCTTCTTGCCATCACCCTCGCTGCCGCCGCCCTAGCGGCGACGGCATCTGCCGCGCCTTCCGTGACGCGCCTGAATCCACCCAGCGCCCTCTTCACTTATGGAGATGCCACGCCTCCATTCATCTCCCGCTTTCTCCCAGACCAGCGCTTTGATCTCCAGGCCACCATCCAGGCGGATGCAGGCCAGACCATCACCAGCGCGGTCTTCAAAGTGAACGGAGTCGCCGTCCCCGGCACGGTCACGGTCACAAGCGTCGGTAGTGACAGGTTCAGCGTCGCGCTCCGCGCCTTTTCCATGACATCTCCCGGAGTGAAGACGCTGCGTGTCGAGGCCACTCAGTCAGACTCCCCCGTCGCCATAGCACAGGGCAATTTTGAAATCGTGGCGCTCAACCGCCCGCGCCTCACCGGCCTACGCAAGGCGAAGAACATCATCTACCTCATCGGTGACGGCATGGGCATCGCCCACCGCACTGCTGCGCGCATCGTCGCGAAAGGCGTCTCGCAGGGCAAGGCCATCGACCGCCTGGCGATGGACACGATGCCCTACACGGCGCTGCTGATGACGGCTTCCCTGAACTCCATCGTCACCGACTCCGCGCCTGGTGCTGCTTGTTACTCCACCGGTAACAAGAGCAACAACAACCAGGAAGGCGTCTTCCCGGACGACACCACCGCGACTCTCGCTGAAAACAAGTGGGACAACCCCCGCGTCGAGCACATGGGCACCTACCTCGCGCGCAAGCAGGGCAAGGCGCTCGGCATCGTCACGAATTCTGATGTTGAAGACGCCACTCCGGCTTCTTTTGGTGTGCATGCTCAGGACCGCGGAGCTGGCACCGGCATCTGCGACATGTTCCTTGATGAAGCCGCTGTGAAATCGAACCTCCGCGTGCTCATGGGCGGCGGGCGGAAATGGTTCCTGCCATCGACCACGATCGGTTCTGGTCGTGTGAATAGTTCGACCGCTGGTGGAGCAGACTATGTGCTTCCGGCTGATGTCGCCTCCGCGTGGGGCGTGCCCACCGGCACCGTCGATCCGAACCGCGACCTCATCGCCGACTTCCAGGCGGCTGGTTTCACCTACACGCCGGAAGCGGCCAGCCTCGCCGCCATCCCGGCCACCACCACCAAGCTGCTCGGTCTCTTCAACACCGGAAACATGGATGTGGCGCTCGACAAGATCGCCGAACGCCGTGGCGGTGCCGCTGTGGGCACCGTGGCCACCTTCCCGGACCAGCCGATGCTGGACGAAATGACGGAGAAGGCCCTCCAGGTGCTGAACCGCAATGCCAAGGGCTTCGTGCTGATGGTCGAGGCTGCTCACATCGACAAACAGGCGCATAACATGGATAGCGAGCGCTGGATCCTTGAGGCTCTGGAGTTCGATCGCGCCATCGAGAAGTGCCTCGCCTTTGCGCAGAGCAATCCAGACACCCTCGTCATCGTCACCGCTGACCATGAGTGCGCCGGGATCAACATCATCGGCTCCAGCATCGTCACCAATGCTGAACTCATCACCCGCTCCACCGCGCTCGGCAATGATGGCGTGGCCGGAGTCATCAACGGCGCCGTCGGCACTTCTACGGATGGTCAGACGAAGCTCCGTGACGGCGTTGTCGGCGTCTATGAGTCCGCAGGTTTCCCCCAATACGCCATCCTGCCCGATGGATTC
>JBEBGU010000899.1:0-2112 GCA_040081325.1 Prosthecobacter sp. | reverse complement strand
ATTATTATGGGTTTATGGGATGATTTTACAAGTTTCGTCGGTGATGTAGCCGATGCTGTCGCTTCAGGAGCCGAGACAGTTGGAGATGTAGTCGAGGGCGTTGTTAATGCTATTGGTGATGCAGTGGCAGATGTGGTGGAAACTGCCGGCAATGCTATACAGGACGGATTGAATGCTTTTGGTGGTCTCCTGGGCGGAATTCCCGGTATCGGCGGATTTTTAAGCGGAGTAATGGCCTGGCTGGGTGGAATAGTTGCAGGTGTTTTTAATTTTGTGGGCGCTATAGTAAAAGGTGTCTTCGGAATTATCGGCGGTTTAATAAAGGTGATAGGTGGTATTATCACGTTACACGGTGGATTAATCCTGGAAGGATTAATTGACATCGGTGGTAGCATTGCCGGAGCGGTAATTTCAATTGTGGGTACGTTTGCCTCATTGATTCAACGCATTATTCCATTTATCAACGCAGACAGGTCTTTAACCAAAGCTGAAATGGCAGCACTTAAATCTGTTTTTAGAAATTCACTGGCGTTGTACAATATCAGGATCAAATCAAATAATGGTGCCGGTGGAACATTTACACTCGACAATACCATTTATACAAATATCCCAAACCTCGCGGTGCCTATACATACCATTGTGCATGAATGTGTGCATGTATGGCAATATCAAAATCTCGGTTCGGGCTACCTTGCTAAAGCACTGGGTGCTCAGATGATATTTGGAAGAGATCCTAATAATTCGTGTGCAGCCGGTAATGCGTACGACTGGATAGGCGAGTTGAACCGCGGCAACATGAGATGGGAAAAATTCAACATGGAAGCAATGGCACAACTTATTCATGAGATATGGACGGATGGTTCCCTCAACACCAATCAAGTAGGAACAACTGTAAATACACTGGAAACCGGTGATGGTGCATTTTATAAAAAACCACTGGACCCTGAAGACCTGCATTTCACGCTCACCGAAACATTTATTGCCAGTGCCACACCAGGTAGCATTCCTGATCCGATGGGCTCGACCGGAATTGTACTATTTCATTGTGCCCGCGATGGAAATGATCACACACAACTCGCTATTGATTCAGTAAAAACAATGAGGGGTTGGTGGAATTTAAGGTTGTCGCGGTTTCTTCAATGATAAATCATTGGAGTGGTGGAGTGGTGATTCGCAGGCTCTCAACTTTCATCGAATCACTCTCATCTTGGGTTTGGGATGAGCGTTTAATGAGCGTCCTCTCAGCGGTTAAAATCTCTGTTCTCTCTGTGACCTCCTGTTTAAAATGGCCCGTCACTGATCCGAGGGATGAAGAGTGAATGCGTTAGATTCCTGTGGACAGTCGAGTGGGGGATTTTGTAATTTGCAGGCGCACTCCTTTTTTCCATGAAAACACTTTTGCGATTCTCCTGTCTGTTGTTGCTCACGCTCTGGCTCCCGGAGTTGCGTGCGGAGGAACCGGTGGGGATTCCGATGTCGGAGCTGGTGTCGCGGATCACGGTGAAAGAGAAGCCAGCGATCCTGGCCTACGGTGAAGTGAGGCCGGATGGTAAGGTTCGGGCGCTCTCGGCTGAAGAGACGCTGACGGCTCAATTTGACACCACGGTCTTCTTTTTGGTTTCGCATCTGGATGGCTGGCTGTCGGATGTCAGCTCCCCTTCAGATGCCTACACGAAAGCCTGGAGACTGGTGACGGACACGACGGACAAGAGCGGGACGGACCAACTGGCTGAAGTCAAACTGGTGCTGGCTCAAGCGATCAATACCCGCGATACAACGGCCAAGCTCAGGCTAGAAAAAACGGCGGATACGCTGCCAGTGCAGGCGCTAGATCTGGAGATGAAGCGGCAGGATCTGATGGTGAAGGCGGCGGAAAAGGCGCTGGATGATCTGAAGATTCAGCTCGGGCTGCCGGTCACCGAGCGCATCGTGCTGGACTACAAGGATATGAAGGATCTGCAGGTCATTGACCCGAATGGGACGCTCGATGATGCCGTCACCACCGCCTTGACGGCACGCCTGGATCTCTGGAACACCCGCGATCAGGTGGAGGACACCAGCCGCAGGGTGCTCGTCGCCAAACAGCAGGTGCTGCCCACCGTGAACGCCGTG
>JBEBGU010000138.1:0-8102 GCA_040081325.1 Prosthecobacter sp. | reverse complement strand
GCGGTGATGCGGCCGATGACGGTGCTGCCGTTTTTCAGCGTGAGGATGCTGCTCTCGTATTGATCGGAGATGACCTTGCTGGGATCGACGATGTTTTCGACGAGGTCGCGCAGCGTGTACCGATTGCCGGCGGCGGTGAGATCGGGGCCGACTCCGCCGCCTTCATTGCCGAGTCGATGACAGGCCTGACAAGCAGCCGCAATGAAGAGCTCACGCCCGCGGTCGAAGCTGCGGCCGCTTTGCACCTGCTTCGCCAAAGCGGTCACTTCATCGACGGTGTAGGCCTTGCCTGGGCCTTTCGGTGGTTTGATCGCCTCGGGCTTGATGGCGATGAAGGTCGGCGTCGCGAGCACGGCGAGCTTCTTGCGCTCCTCGGAGTCCGGCACGGAGGCGAGCGCGTCATTGCGGATGGTGTCGATGAAGCCGCGGAACTGGTTCCCGCCGAGCCACGGGCCCGTTTTGGCAAACCACGCGAAGAACTCGCGGCGCAATTCCGGCGTCCAGCCGTTCTTCGCAAAGCGCAGACCATACGCATACGCGATCTGCTGTTGGTTGGGCCGCGCATTGCCAGCGCGGAGAAAATTCGGGCCGTAGCGGTCGTTGCGGGCCATGCGCTCGACGGAGAGCCACGACACAGGATCGTCCTTCGCCGTGCGCATAAGCTGGATCGTTTCCGCGATGACTTCCGATGAACCAAGCGCCGCCAGTGTGCGCGACAGCTCGCGATTCAAGTCGTTCGTCTTAGCGGGAAACACCGCATCGAGCCGCGAGATGGTCTTCGCGAGCGAATCACCTTCCGGCAGGCCATGGCGAGCGACGCTGATTTGATACACACGCACGAGCGCGAGCTGCTGCGCGGCATCGAGTTGCGCAAAGTCGAGCGCATGGAGCATCGTGAGCGAGGCGGCCTGATGTTCTTTTCCACCCATGCGAGCCAGCGCGACACCGCTTTCGATCACGGCCCAGGGTTCGCTTTGCTTCAACGCACGCGCGGCCCACAGCTTCGCGGGTTGGCGCTCGATGGCCACGCGGGCGGCGTAGCGCACGAGACGATCTGCATGACCGAGATGCGGCCACGCCTTGTCGATGGCCTCGGGGCCGGTGCCGTCCTCGTGCAGGCGCTCCAGCTCGACACGCAGCTTGTGCTCCGGCGTCTCGACAGGTGCGTCGGCAGGCGCGGTGCTCTCCTTGCCTTCATAGGTGACACGATACAGCGCCGACTGCGTGCGACGTCCGCCGATGGCGAAATACATCGCGCCGTCCTTGCCGATCACGGCATCGGTGAGCGGCAACGGCTTGCCATAGACGAACTCCTCCAGCTTCGCGTCGTAGCCCGCGCCCTTCGGCGTGAGCACCACGGCGTAAAGCGTGCCGTAGGTCCAGTCGCAGGCATAGATCGCGTGCTGATACTTCGCGGGAAACGCCGCGCCGAGTCCGCTGACGACGCCGGTCGGGCAACCGGGCCCCACATCGACGAGTGGCGGCACGATGTCCGGGCAGTAACCGAGCAGCTTTCCTGACGACTCGCGGAAGCCGTAATCACCGCCGCTGACAAGATGATAAATGCGCGTGGGCCGATACCACGGCGTGCCCGCATCCCACTCCATGTCGCTGTCATAGGTGAAGAGATCGCCGAGTGCGTTGAAGGCCGTATCAAAATGATTGCGCAGGCCGTCGGCGATCATTTCAAAGTGTTTTCCATCCGGCGAAACCTTGCACGTGAAGGCCTGCGGCTCCGTGTCGGAAAATTCAGCGCCTTTGCTCGTGCGCGGCACGACTTGATCATCCGCAAAGGGCCGCGAGCCGCGTGTGTGCTCGATCGTCGGCTGCGCGGTGCCATTGCCACACGCGATGTAGAGGCTCTTGCCGTCTGGCGAGAGCGTGATGCTGTGATTGCCATGCTCGCCCTGGCCTTTGATCTCGCGCAGCAGCGTCTTTTCATCGAACTGGCCCGTGCCCTTGGTGTCGCGCAGTCGATACAGGCCCGCGACATTCGGCTTCTCATTCACCAGCGCGTAAAGACTGTCGAAGGCATACAGCAACCCGTGCGCGCCATTGATCTCCGCGCTGAGTTTCTCCACCTGCGCTTTGTCACCACTGCCCACCGGCGGCGGCGTGAGGCGGAAAAGGCCGCCGTATTGATCCGTGGCGAGCAACCGGCCGCGATCATCGACTGTGAGGCCCACCCACGAGCCTTCGCTCTCTTTCGACACCTTGTGCAGCATCTCCACCTTGAAGCCTGGCAACGTTTTGATGTCCTTTGGCGCGATGACTTCATCCGAGGTCGGCTTCGTCTCCTTTTGCCGCGAGCGATCAAAAATCTCGCCATACGGCTTGTTGCCATACGTGTTCACCACCTTCGCTGGCTTCCACTCTTCCGTTCCTGGAACCGCCGCGGACCACGACGCATCGGTGAAGATCACACGCTCGCTGCCATCCGCGAGCTTCAGCGTCAGCACCGCGAGAAAACCGGCCGCGCTGCCTTTGTTCGTTGCCTCGGCTCGCAGCTCGTTTTGGCCGCTGCGCAGGACTTTGGTCACATTCGCCTGCGTGGGCCGCTGCCAGTCAGGATTCGTCAAAACAGGCTCGCCATTGAGAAAAACCTCCGCGCCATTGTCGCAGCTCACGCGCAGCATCGCCTCCTTCACCTTCGCCTCGCCGAGATCGAACTCCTTTTTCAGCCGCGCCGCGCTCTTCGCGTCCGGCGAATCGCTCCAGAGCCATTTCCACTCCGACGAGGCCTGGATCGGTGCTGCGGCCGTATCGGCCTTCGATTGCGCCTTCGCCTTGCCTTTGCCCTTCGACTTCGCTTCCGATTTTTCCATCGGCTTCGCGTTCGCGATCACATTTTTGTCAAACGCAGGCACCTGAGCCTCCGGCAGTTCTTTGAGCATCACATCCTTGATCTGCACCACCATCGCCGGACCGCGATGAAGCTGAAACGCGAGCAAACCTTCGAGCAATTGCGTCTTCGCCCCGAAGTCGAGCAAATCGATGGTCACCTGCCCGTCGATCTTGTGCACCACATGATTTCCCTGCGCGATGACCGTGTATTCATGCCACTCCGCGATGTCCACGCTCACCGGCTCACGCTCCGCCACGAGCCACTTTTTGCCCTCGGGGTCGATCACCATGCTCTGCCCGTTTTGCACCAAGATGCCTCCCCACTTCTCGCCATAGACCATCGCGTTGTTCGGCGCGGCGGAGTGAATGTCACACTGATACCCACCCACCGACCACTTACCGGTCTCCGCAAACTCCCGGCTGCGATACTGAATGCCCGTGTTGTTGCCCTTCTGCTTCACCTTCACCCGCAACTCGAAATTCTTCAGCACCCCGCCCCGCCAGATGAGAAACTGATTGTACTTCAACTGCTCCGGCCCTGTCGTCGTGCCGACGATCTCGCCATTCTCCACCTTCCAAAGCTCCGGATTCCCATCCCAGCCGCTGAGGTCTTTGCCGTTGAAGAGCGGCCTGAAGCCGTCTTGGGCGAAGGACGAAACGAGCATGAGGAGTAACGAAGCGAGAGTGGCAGGAAGAAGACGTGTCATGGAGCTAGCCTAAACGCTCGGCCCAGCACCGGCATCGCACGGAATTATTGAACAAGTGTGACTTGAGTTGCACTGCAAACCGAGAGTCGGGTGCTGACCACTCTCATGCCGTCGATGAGAACGGTTTTCTCGGGCGCGGTAAGTGACGCTTTCGTGCGACCAGCCATCCACCAAGGGCCAAACGCGTATAAATTGAGGATTGCTTGCCCCCCACAGATAGCACAACCTGCTCAGCATCGTTCAACTTAGACCACCCCCAGCATTACTCAACAACGCCCGATGGACCAATTGGCATCAGCCTTTTACGGTAAGGACTTCGAAATCAGATTTCTGAAGTCCAAAGGCGATGCGTTCCAGACCTTCTTTGAGGAACTAATGAGCAGGGCATACAAGGCTGACTTCATGGCTTGCCGCCCATGGGGCAACATTGGCGACAAAAAGAACGATGGGTTTCTCAAGTCTGAGCGCCGCTTGTTCCAAGTGTATGCGCCAAATGACCTGACGGAGGCCAAGACCATCAAAAAGATCACCGAAGACTTCGCCGGGGCGTTGGCTCATTGGGGCACTCACTTCGACAAATGGACGTTCGTGCATAACGCGCACGACGGGCTTCCTCCTCATGTTCAAGAGCTGTTGCTTGAGACCGAGCGACTCAACCTAGGTGTGAAAATCGACCCCTGGAGTTTGGAGGAACTGCGGAGTGTGTTTCGACGACTGGAATTGCCCGACCTCCAATCATGGTTCAACTACACTCCACCGACGGCTGCCGATGAGGCAAATGTCGGATTCGAGGACATTCGCATTGTATTGGAGGACATCGCCGCCCGCGATCTTCCCAAAGATCGTCCTGTGATGTCAGTGGATCGAGGGAAACTCAGTGCCAACCGGCTATCGAGCAATGTGCAACTCCTGCTCGCAGCGGGCATGATCAAGGCACCGCTGGTGAAGGAGTTTTTCGACGAATATCATCAACCGACTTATGGCGAGCGAATGGCAAAAGCATTCCAAGATCGCTATACTGATCTTCGAGATTCTGTGCCGCCGATCAATCCGAACGAGATTTACGATGAACTTCAGGCTTGGACCGGGGGCGATAATACCGGTCACGCTCGGCAAGCCGCCGTTCTGGCCGTGCTCGCCTACTTCTTCGAACGTTGCAACATCTTCGAGCCAGCAAGACCTGCGAACGTATGATCCTGCCCTCCAAACACCTTTCTGAGAAGCGAGCGCTACTTACAGTGGGCGGCGAGGTTCTGCGGCTGCTCGACAAGCCGCGCACTGTGTCATCGGTTTGGGAGGCCATTAAGCAAGGCGTCAAAGGTAATGCGATGCCTCGCCGCCTGTCATATGACTGGTTCGTCTTGTCGCTGGACTTGCTGTTTATCATGGATGCCATCATTCTGCGTGACGGTCTTCTCATCAAGAATCCATCGGCCCAATGATTCACCGCATCTACAGTAGCTTACCGAAATTCAAGACACTGGAGTTCAACTCCGGTCTGAACGTGCTGTTGGCCGAAAAAACAGCGGGGATTGGAACTGGCCTCACAAGAAATCGTGCCGGCAAGAGCAGCATGGTTGAGACCATTCACTTTCTCACGGGCGGGAATGTGTCGGAGAAGTCGCCGTATTCGTCGAAGGACATGGCCGGATCCATGTTTGGCATGGAGTTCGATCTAGGCGGCAAACGCGTCGCTGTTGAGCGTGAAGTAAAAAAGCGGGCCAAGTTTAAGGTCGATGGAGAAGCGATCTCCGGCGAGGAGTGGCGGCAGCGGCTTGGGGCAGCATTCTTTGGCCTCGAAAGCGATGCTGACGAAGACAGCGGTGAGCCGAGCTTTCGCTCGATGTTTGCCTATTTTGTTCGGAGGCAGGCGAGCAATGCCTTCACGGAACCCTACAAGCAGGCGGTGATGCAGAGCACGGGAGACTATCAACTTGCGCTCAGTTACATGATCGGTCTCGACTGGCAAATCGCTCGTGAATGGCAATCGGTGCGTGCGCGTGAAAACACGCTGGAGGAACTGAAGAAGGCCGCTGGAGCTGGCGCATTCGGTTCAATCATTGGGACTGCCGCTGAACTCAGAACTCAGCACACGATCGCCGATGCGCGCATGAAGCGACTCAGAGACGACCTGGCTGGATTTCATGTGCTGCCTGAATACCGCGAATTGGAGAAGGAGGCGGATAACATTCGCTCCAAGCTCGCGGAGCTTTCCAATCAGAGTTCTGTCGACGCGGCGGCCATTCGGCAAATCGACACGGCGCTCACCTCAGAGGAGGAGCCGCCTGTTGAGTCGCTGGATGAACTCTATCGGGATGCTGGCGTGGTGTTGCCAGCGTCAGTGAAGCGCCGCTACGACGAGGTTCGCGAGTTCCATGCGTCAGTCGTCAAGAATCGCAGAGACTACCTTGATGCCGAACGGCAATTAGCAAAGGATCGCATCGACCAAAGAACGCCTGAGATCGTCCTTCTCGACCGGAGGCTCAGTGAGATCATGAGCACACTCAACAGCCATGGTGCGCTTGATCAGTTCAGCCGTCTGCAGGCAGAATTGGGCAAAGCCTCGAGCGAGGCTGAATCGCTGCATCAACGCTATCAAGCAGCTGAGAAGCTGGAAGGCACGAAGACGGAACTCGAAATGGACCGTAACCGTCTGTTGTTGCGGCTAAACCGTGACTTCACTGAACAAGAAACACGAATCGCCTCAGCGATTCTGGCCTATGAATCGATTTCCCAACTGCTCTACGAGGATGCTGGGCGCATGATTATCGACTCCACCAGCAACGGACCCACATTCAAGTTTCCCATCCAGGGCAGTCGAAGCAAGGGCATCGGCAACATGAAGATTTTCTGCTTTGATTTGATGCTCATGCAGCTGATGCAGGATCGCAAAATCGGCCCCGGCTTCCTAGTGCATGACAGCCACCTATTCGACGGCGTTGATGGACAACAGATCGTCACCGGACTCAAAGCGGCAGCAGAACTTGCCACCTCGAAGGGCTTCCAATACATAGTCACTCTGAATCAAGACGACGCTTTCAAAGAGACGCTGCCTGGATTTGATCTGAACAAATACGTTCTACCAGTTCGACTGAGCGATGCCAAAGAAGATGGAGGACTCTACGGCTTCCGCTTCGATTGATGAGCAGATAGGTTTATGTCATGGCAGTTGGCGAAGAGCGATTACTGGCGTTAGATCCTTTCAGGCCGCTGAGATGCCCCGTGATGTTTAAGGCGCCTCCAGTTGAATGGAGGAAGAGCGCAGGGGCTGGCCGTTCAAGCCCTCGATGGTGAGTTTCAGCGCCTTTTCTCCCGCTTTCAGCGGCAGGCTGAACTCGAAGGGAAAGCTCTCATCGGTGAGCGACTCGGTGCGGTCGGGCAAAACGACGCTGACGCGGGCGGACTTCACCTCATCGGCATTCGCGGTGAGGTAGGCGTAGAGCCACGTCAATTCGGTGCCGAACGAAAGCACCATCGCCTCGGCATCGCCGAACGGTGTCTGGATGCGCTGATGCGTGACGGCTCCCGCGCGGGCGGGCGTGGCGTTGACCTTGTCTTGAAAGCTCGCCTTTGAGACGAGGCCATCAATGACGAGGGCGGTGATGCCCTTGGGCGATAGGGAGATGCGGGCCTTGCCGGCTTCGACTTGGAGAGGCGCTGAAACACGCTCGTTGTCGCGCCATAGGGTCGCGCTGAGCGAAGCGGACGGATTCTCAAAACGGGTGAGGTCGATTTGCACCGCGATGTCCTTCAGCTCGTGGTCGCATTCGTTCATAAAGGCGATGCAGAGTGTTTTATCTCCGCGAGCAGCGACGTGATTCACCTGCACGCTGTCCGTTTTGACAAGGCCTGCGGGCATCCACGGCCGCACCTTCGTTTGATCGTAAAACTTGCCCGCTGCGCCATACACGGCGCTCTGCATGAAGGCGTAGCATTCGGCGTATTCGGTGGGGAAATCGATGGCACCACGCGAGAGGTCGCGTGCTTCGGCCATGAGGTAGTCGAGCACCAGATTCGCCATCGGTAGCACATGATTGTAGTGAAAGGAGGTCGTGGGCTTCAGCTCGTCGTGTGGATGCAGCGGAAAGTCGGCTTTCTCCTGCGCGGTGGAGTAGAGCGTGTTGAAGTGATAGCCGGGAAAGTTCGCGAAACGCCCGATCATCGCGCTGCGGGCGATGTCGCGGAGAAAGGCATCATCGGTGTCGTGGGCGATGCGCAGAAACATCGGTGCGTGCGTGGCGAGGTAGAGCGCGATGCGTTGCACGGTGCCATTTCCCTCGCAGACGAGGCCCTGCTCGGACACACGCCACGCGGGCACGGTTTCCTTTGCCACCGGGAGCAGCCCCGGCTTTTCCAGCGAACCGCGACGCGGCGCGAAGCCGGACTCGTTCACCGTGACGTCGCCCTCGGGTACGCTGGGATAAAACCACACCAACTGGGCAAACACCCGCGCTCCACGATGCGCGGCGGCGAGGTGGCGCGGCTCATGCGTGTCGAGAAACAGCTCATAAAAATCCTTCCACGGCGGCAGCATGTATTCGAAGAACGTGC
>JBEBGU010000898.1:0-2117 GCA_040081325.1 Prosthecobacter sp. | reverse complement strand
GAGGCAGTGATTTCGCCGCGAGCATGGCCAGGGGGCCACGCAGGCTGTCACGATTTTTGCCGATCCATTCGCCGATCATTCGGGCATTTCCCTGAGCATCAAAAATCTCCACCACCGGGCCAGCAAGCACGGCGAGTGCCTGACTCGGATTCGCACAACTGAGCTGGCCACTCTCGATGAGCTGGTGCAGCAGCAGCGTGACCACCTGAGCACTCGACTCGCGTAGGCGTGACCAGTCTGCGCGCTCCATAGCAGCCTGACTCAAAGACTCGATTCCGCGCCGTGCGAGTGTCGTCAGCGTCAGCGCATCACCCGCCCGAAAGGCCAGCGGCACCATCACCGCCTGCTGCGAGGTCGCTGCGGCAACACGCCCGAGGAGGTGAGTTTTCCCATAACCAGCACGCGGAGCCGTCAGTAGGACCAGTGGACCGCCAGCACGCGCCTCGACTGCATCCACGAGCTGATCTAGGACTTCGGCGTTCAGGCCATCCACAGACCCGTCCACATCCCACGGCGTGCGGCAAACGTTGCTGAGGAACGGATTACCCCGATCCGGGCTGGCTGGTACAGGCGCAGCAGTCGGAGTCATGGGGGAAGGATCTGAACTGGCCACAAATCGAAAGGTTTAGATTTCTGTAATACTGGTTTAACTATTGAAAATATTATCCTGTATCAAAAATTAAAGCAGATACTTCGACTATTTGCGAAAATTTGCAGATTCGTCACACGGCACTTCTCGTTTTTGAGGCAGCTAAGCGTTTCGGGGCAGCCATTAAAAACAAGCGAGGCGGATCACTCGATCCGCCTCGCGTTTTCGTAGGTCAGCCAACAGCCAAGAAGGTCAAACCACTATCTGAAAGTAACGACTGGGAACTGCAAGCAGCTCTCCGTTGTCTGGATGTATCGTCCCACCTTTCCAAGTGAATGCGTCAGGCGCTGGTAAGTGAGTTGTAAGAAGTTTGTGCGCCAACAATCACTTCTCACGCAGCTTTTCCGCGATCTGGAAGATGGCCAAGATCACCTCCATCACCACCCGTGCGCTCAAAATATAAATGACGAAAGCCACAGGCCCAGTGACAAAGGTGAACATGCCGTAAATTAGACTCTGTGTGAATCCGCTGAACATCCAAGTCAGCGTCGCCAGCACCGCCGCCATCAGACTCAGTGCATAGAGCAGCCTGATCAGACGCGGTGTGACGAAATGCTGGAAGGAAAAATCCAGCACCAAGTCCAGCACCGCACGCAGCTCGGACCAGAGCGTGTTTGCTTTGCTGGGGGAAGGCTCGGTACTCATCTCATTAAGAGTGCGTTCATCACCCGTGAATGGCAACTGGCATTCCAACACAAGATTTGACGTGAAGCGTCCGGTCTGACATCTTTTGCCATGTCCGCGCTTCTCAAGCCCCAGCCTGTGCCGCCAAGAATTTTCACTTGGACCGAGTACGAACACGAAGATGCTCAGAGTGATGCGAAGATCGAGTTTGCCAACGGCCAGCTCTACGCCATGGCCGGAGCCACAAGTAATCACAACAGGATTTCTTTAAACGTCGCTTCTGAACTCCGCCAGGGACTCAAAGGCAAATCGTGCGAGGCGTTTGTGTCCGACATGAAACTCAGGATCGACCTGGGTTACGACGAGATCGGCTACTACCCAGATGTGATGGTCATCTGTGATCCGCAGGACAATCACGCCAAGCACCGTACCAATCCCAAAGTCATCATCGAAGTGCTGTCCAAATCCACCCTGCGAATCGACAAGGGTGAAAAGCTGCTCGCTTATCAGGCGATCCCTGGACTCGAAGCCTATGTCATGCTGCATCAGGAGGCTAAGCGCGCCGTCGTCCACCGCCGCAGCAATCAATGGTGGCCCGAAATTCTCGAAGGTGATGACGCCGTGCTCACGCTTGATGAGATCGGCATTCAGATCCACTTCCGCGACATCTATGATCGTGTCGATTGGTCAGAAGTGGAGCCTTGATCACGCCAGCCCGCGTTCACGCATCTCACCGAGCGTCCAGTCATACTCTTTCACGAGTTGATCCACCACATCCCCTGCCCGCATCTCCGGCGGCAGCACCTCCCACGTATAGGTTTCCATTTCGATGTGCTGGCACTTG
>JBEBGU010000137.1:0-8124 GCA_040081325.1 Prosthecobacter sp. | reverse complement strand
CTTGAAGATGATAATCGTCACCGCAAACGACAGTGGCATGGCCATGAGCGTGATGGCGGTGGTGCGGAAGTTTAGCAGGAACAGAAACAAAATGATCGCGACCATGATCGCACCATCGCGGATGGCTTCTTTGAGATTGCCGATGGCGTGCTCGATAAAGTCGCCCTGCCGAAACATGATCTCCGCCGTAACTCCAGCGGGCAGGGTTGGACGCAGCTCTTCGAGCGCAGACTCGATGCTGTGTGTGAGCTTGAGCGTATCAAAGCCGGGCGCTTTGTCGATGCTGAGCACCACACCCATTGTGCCATTCACGCTGGCATCACCACGCATGGGCTGCACGGCGTGTTTAACCTCCGCCACATCGCTGATGAGCACGGGTCGATCTCCCACAGTTTTGACGACGGTGTGAGCAATGTCTTCCAACCGTGTCGTCATGCCCAGATTGCGCACCATGATTTCGCGTGGCCCAGCTTGCAGATAGCCGCTCGTTGCATTGCCCGCCGAGCGGCTCACGGCCGTCTCCACTTCTTCAAAGGTGATGCCATAAGCCGCGAGACGATTGGGATTTGGCTGCACCTGAATCTGCTTCACGCCACCACCGATGGTCAGCACTTCCGCCACGCCACTGATGCTCTGCAAACGACGGCGCAGCGTCCAATCCGCCAGTGTTCGCAGATCAACCGGAGCGACTTTGCCATCGGTGCTGCGCAGACCGACGAGCAGGATCTCTCCCATCAACGATGACACGGGCGTCATACCTGGCTTGACGCCTTTCGGCAGTGAGTTGAGCACGGACTGCATGCGCTCCTGCACGAGCTGCCGTGCCCGATAAATGTCCGTGCCCCAGCCGAATTCGGCAAACACGAGCGAGAGGCCGACATCGGAGTTCGAGCGCAGGCGATCCAGTCCGCCGACACCTTGAACCGCGCTCTCAAGCGGTTGAGTGACGAGTGTCTCGACTTCCTCGGGTGCCAGCCCTGGCGCTTCGGTCAAAATGGTGACCGTCGGCTTCGTCATATCTGGCAGCACTTCGACCGGCAGTTGCGTCAGCGTTTGCAGCCCGAAGACCAGCACGACCAACGCCGCCATGAGAACCAGCGGACGGTGATGCAGCGAGAATCGAATGAGGTGATTCAGCATGAGGTTACGCTGCGGCAGTTTTCCGGTTCATGACCAGCGTTAGAATCAGCAGCACGAGAAGCAGTCCGCTGGTGCCCGCAAAGAAGGTGGTCTGCATGGTCCAGCTTTCGCCGCCGTGCTCATGATCGTGCTCGTCGCCATGCCCGCCTGCAGCGAGCTGCTCTTTGCTCATCTCGGTGCCGTCTTCGTTATGAGGATGGCCGTGCGCGGCGTCCATCGCCTCCTTGAGGCTGACGCTGCCTTTGCCGGCAAAGGCCAATGCATAAGCGCCGCGCGTGACCACTTCATCACCGGGAAACAGGCCCTTCACGACTTCGACAAACTGATCATTCTGTGCTCCGAGCACGACGCTGGTTTTGACGAAGGCGTTCTTCAGATCGTAGTCTTTGATATAGACGAACCGCTCCGCTGCATCTCCCTGCACCGCTGAGCGCGGGATGGACATGACGCCTTCACGCTGACTGACGACGAGGCTGAACTCGGCCTTCATACCGGGACGCAGGAGCTTGTCGGGATTGGCGACGTGGAAGGCGGCCTCAAGCGTACCGGCATCTTCATCCGCCGTGGCGGCGATGTGGACGAGCTTGGTTTCAAACACACGATCTGGCAGCGCATTGATGCGGATGTGGGCTTTGACGCCGATCTTTAATTTGCCAGCGAGATGCTGCGGCACATTCGCCACGGCTTCAACGGTGCTGAGGTCCATGATTTCGATCAGCTCTTGGTCAGGCGAGATGGGCTGACCTTGAGCGATGGTCACTTTGGAAACCATGCCGCTGATGGGCGCGGTGAGCTTGATCACGGGCGGTGGATCGCCGGGCTGGCGGCTTTCCACCCACGCGACTTCGGCATCGGCATCGACCTCCTGATGTGGGATCACGAGCACGGAGAAAGCCCGTCCTGGAATGCGGCTGCTGACGATGGCTCGATTGCCTGGCAAGACCTCGATGTGGCCGAGCGAGAAGATGGTTTCCTCAAAGGTGGTTTCCTCCGCTTCGGCAAATTCGAGCTGGAGATTTGCCACGGCGGCGGCTTCAAGAATGACCGTGTTGTCGGCGCGTCCAGGATCGGCGGCGCGGACTGACAGTGTCGGCAGAAGAGCCAGCAGAGAGAGTTGTTTCAAATTCATGGAAGTGACGCGTTAAAGGTTCACGCCAGCCACTTTCAGCAGGCGCATGGTGAGGGCATAAAGCGCCACGGTGATGATGATGCCGACGATCAGTGCTGGCCAGAAGCCGCCGAGTTTCTTGATGAGCCAGGGCATCATGATGAACATGGGCAGCGTGGGCAGGACGAACCAAAAGGTGCCGAAGGCGTGACGCCCGATGAGAGCGGAGTCCTTGGTCTCCACATACAGCCAGATGAAGGCGAGAAGCGAAGTCAGCGGCAGCGAGTGGATGATGCTGGCGGCTGCGTTGTTGCGCTTCGCAATCTCGGTGACGGCGACGATGACACCTGCGCTGAGGAAGAGTTTGATCAGGTAGTAGCTCATAAGATTTAAGGATGCCCGATGGCGGATTCGTAGCGGATGCGGGCGAGGTGAAAGTCGCGCGTGGCATCCAGCGCGGCGGATTCGAGTTGCAGGCGTTGGTCGCGGGCGCGGAGCACGGTGAGGAGATCGGTTTGGCCGGATTCGTAGGCTTTCTCCAGCTTGCTGGTTTGCTCGATGACGAGCGGCAGCAGCTTGTCGCGTGTGTCGGTGACAAGTGCGGCGTTCGCTTCCATCTCGCGGCGTGCCGTATCAGCCTCGCCAGTGATCTGTGCGGCCAGCGCTTCGGTTTCGAGGCGGGCACGTTCAGCCGTCGCCGTCTTCTCGGCGATCTCTCCCTGATTGCGATTCCAGAACGGCAGCGGGAGGGAGAAACGGAAGCCGACAAAGCCTGTGCGCTCTGTGTTTCGCGGTGTCACGTCCTGCTGCTCGCGCGAGGCGAAGAAGCCTGCGCTAGCGTCTGACATGCGCCTGGCTTTGGCGAGTGCGGCGTCGGTTTGCGCGGCTTCGACTTTGGTTTGAGCGAGCTGGTAGTCGGCGCGCTGTTGCCAGGCTATGGATGGCGGCAGCGCGAGCGAAGGTAGGTCGCCGCTAAGGGTCAGCGCATCCTGAGGTTTGAGGCCGAGCATGGGTTTGAGTTCGCCGCGCAGACTCACGCTTTCGATTTCGATGCGGCGGGCTTCCAGCAGCAGGCGCTGGGTGTCCACCTGAGCCTGGGCGGCATCGAGCGGTGACAGTTCACCGGCTTTGGCGCGGTCTTTGGCGAAGTCGGAGAGCTTCTGTGCCAGGGCGGTCTGCTGCTGGCGCAACGTGCGTTGTTTGTCCAAGGCGAGCATCTTCACGGCGAGACTGCGAGCTGCTGCGATGTAGCGGCGCTCGACATCACGCACCTCATGCTCTGCGGCGGTGACGAGTTGCGAGGTGAGCTTCTTTTCAAGACTGAGGCGTTTGGTCAGCGGGAAAGATTGATCAATGCCAAACACAGTGGTGCGCGGACTGACACGGCTTTCGTTTTGGAAACTCGTCTCCAGCGTTGGATTCGTGAGTCTGCCAGCGCCGAGCTGACGCCCGCGTGCTTCTTCGATGCTGAGCCGCGCGGCCTTGAGCGCAGGGTGATGATCCCGCACACGCGGCGCAATGTCGGAAAGTGAAAGCGTGACGGCTGAGGTCGTCAGTGGAATGAGGAGAGCGATGAAAAGAGAACGAAGCATGAGAAAGCAGGTTGAGAGTTCCGAGCATGAAGAATCATGCCCATGAAGGAAGCGCGACAACACCGGCCATCATCGTGGATGGCGGTGTGAGGCTGTCTCAAACCTGTAATGCAATGGTGCGCGTCAGCACCTGCGGCCATCGTCGGCCACCGCCATCATCTCGCGGCGGCGGCGTGTAGGAGATGGCGATCTCATTCAGAGAAATGAAAGGTGTGATGGCCTCCAGTGTAGCGATCACGGCCAGCATAGGGGCGACCATGAGAGAAGTCTGAAGCGACTGCTGCTGCGCCTGCACGGACTCTGTCAGCGGTGCGTGCTCGTGGCTGTCCTCTTCGTCGGAATGGTCGTCTTGATCATGACAGGGCGTGACGGCCTCATGATCGTGACAGGCGGCGCCGTGCGGCCCGTGGCAGTGATCCATGGCGGTGATTTCCACTTCGCCACCACAGTCACAGACATACCCGCGCATCATCCCGAACACCTGCGCCCAACCCAGCGCAAGAAGCGCGAGGAAGGTCAGGAAGAGGGGCGGACGGCGGAGCATGGCGTACTAAGGCGGGGCTGCGTTTGATTCGTCAACACGCATTTTGCTCAATGAAGACAACGATTCAGCAACTCCGTAAGGCCGGTCGTGTCAGGCAGCGTGTGGGTGGCGGCGACGCGGTGGGCGTTCTCACTCTCGATGCGGATGGTGACAGGCACGCCGGCATTCATGCCCATCTCAATATCACGATCCGCATCGCCCACGAGCAGGCATTGGCTCAAATCCAGATCGTGCTCGGCAGCGGCGCGGAGGAGCATTTCAGCGCTCGGTTTGCGGCAAGTGCAGCCGGGATCAGTCTTCAGGCAGGTGCAGGCATAGATGGCATCAAAGGCCGCGTCGTGCTCGCGGAGATGCGCCTGCATCCGCGTGTGGATGTCGTCCAGATCGGCCTGAGACATGAGCTTCCTGCCCACGCCCTGCTGGCTGGTGGCGAGCACCGTGGCATAACCACGAGCACGGCAGAGAGCGAGCGCCTCGACAATGCCTGGAGAGAAATGGAAGTCGCTCCAGCGCAGCACATAACCGGCGCCAGGCGTGAGGTTCACCACTCCATCACGGTCGAAGAACACAGCGCGGCGGCTCATGGCTGGACGGGTGCGGGGTTCAGCCAGACGGGACGGCCAGTGATGCAGACATTATCGCCGATGGGCATGATCTTCACCTGCTGGAGTTCGACGGAGTGCGCCATGCCTGCACCGCCGATGGCTGGCAGCCCTGAGCCGCAGATGCGTGGTGCCACATACCAGACCACTTCATCCACAGCACGACTGGCAAAGGCCTGCGCGAGCACGTTCGCCCCGCCTTCCACGAGCACATTGACGATGCCTCGCTTGCCCAGCTCTTGCAGCACCTGAGGGAAGTCGAGATCACGCAGCACCCAGGTGCGCTCTTTGAATTCATCCGTGAAGACATGCGACGCCTCTGGCATCAGGCAGCTACGTGATAGGATCACACGCAGCGGCTGCTCTTTGCCCGCCACATTGCCATCACGCAGGGTCAGTTTCGGATTGTCCTGACGGATCGTTTCCGCACCGACGATGATGGCATCGACACGCGAGCGCAGCCTGCGGCCATGAGCGCGCGCCGCATCGCTGGTGATCCACTGGCACTCACCGGCAGGCCGGGTGATGCGGCCATCTAGGCTCTGGCCGACTTTGGCAATGACATGCGGCAGCCCAGTCGTGACCCATTTGGCAAAGGGTTTGATGATCTCACCGCACTCGTCTTCCAGGACTCCTGTCGTGACGGAGATGCCCGCAGCGCTGAGGATCTCCTGCGCGCGGCCCGCATGTTTCGGGTTCGGGTCCTGAGCGCCCCAGATCACGCGCTTGATGCCGCAGGCCTTGATCGCCTCTGTGCAGGGACCGGTGCGACCCTGAGTGCAGCAGGGTTCCAGAGTAACAAAGAGCGTGGCTCCCGGCAGCAGCTTCGGATTGAAAGTCTTCGCGTCTCTGATCGCCTCGATCTCCGCGTGTGGCTCTCCAGCCTTCCTGTGGTAGCCCTGGCCGATGATCTTGCCTTGAGCGACGATGATGGCACCGACCGGTGGATTCGGGCTGGTCAAACCGACGCCGCGCTTGGCTTGATCCAGCGCGACGTGCATCCAGCGTGAGTCAGTTTCTTGAGTTAAGGCGGCCATTGGGAAGCGCGTTTTCTAGCGCGTTGGTAATTAAGGCACAAGGCGACATTTGACCAAGAGGCCCCAGATCGCGCGAAAGTTCTGCGCCCGCGCCACGTCTCCTACGTCCCATGAAATACATCCTTCTTTCCCTTCTCCTCGCCGCTGGCATCGCTGGTGCTGCTGAAAAGTCTGTGCTCGATATTCCTCTCAAGGACATCGACGGCAAAGACACCAGCCTCAAAGCCTACCAGGGCAAAGTGCTGCTCGTCGTGAATGTCGCCTCCCGCTGTGGCCTGACCAAGCAGTACAAAGAGCTGCAAGCCCTGCATGAAAAGTTCAAGGACCAGGGCTTCTCCGTCGTCGGCTTCCCCTGCAACGACTTCGGCGCGCAGGAACCTGGCACCAATGCAGAGATCAAAATCTTCTGCACCGAGAAGTACAACGTGAGCTTTCCCATGTTCGACAAACTCCACGTCAAAGGTGAAGAGCAGCACCCACTTTACTCCGCCCTGACCGGTAAAGAAGGTGCCTTCCCAGGCGACGTGAAGTGGAACTTCGGCAAGTTCCTCATCGGCAAAGACGGCAAGCCCCTCCAGCGCTTCGAGCCGAAGACCACACCTGATGACACCGCTGTCGTCACCGCCATCGAGAAGGCCATCGCCGCGAAGTAATCTGCTTCTGATTCTTCAAAGCCGTGGTCTTCGGATCACGGCTTTTTTGCTGCCTAAAACTAACCCCCGATCGCGATCATGCGGCGGTTGGGTTGGTAGTTGTCGCGGAAGTCGTGCTCTTTGGGCTTTCTTGCCACGACGCTGTGGAGGAAGTCGGCCAGTTCGGTGTCGGTGCAGCCGTCACGAAGCACGGTCTTTAAATCGAACTCGAGGTAGCTGCCGAGGCAGGGGCGCAGTTTGCCATCGCTCGTTAGGCGGAGCTTGTTGCAGCTTTCGCAGAAGTGCAGGTTCGTCATCGCGCCGATGAAGCCGATCTTCTGGCCGGTGGACGGGATCTCGTAGTAGGTGGCAGGACCGTTGGTCTTGAAGTCGGGCAGTGGTGTAAGCGGGCCGTAGTGCTCCTCGACCATCTTCAGGGCGACGCCGGTGGAGAGGAAGCTGTCCTCCTTCAGCACATCCTGCGTGCTCACGGGCATGAGTTCGATGAATCGGATCAGCGCACCTTTGCTGCGGGCGTAGTCGATGAGCGGCACAAACTCGCGCTCGGTCTGGTTCTTAATGAGCACGCAGTTCAGGCGGATGGAGTCGAATCCAGCGGTGATGGCGGCATCAATGCCCTCCAGTACGCGTGGCAGCAGATCGCGGCTGGTGGCGCGCTGGTAGATGGCGCGATCCATGGAGTCGAGGGAGATATTCGCCGTCCTCACGCCAGCATTGACCAAGCGCTGAGCGATAGTGACCCCGCTCTCCAGCTTGCTCAAAAGCGTGCCATTCGTGGAGATGCCGATCTGCTCGATGCCGGGAATCGCGGCGATCTGCGCGCAGAAATCAGCGACACCCGGACGTGTCAGCGGCTCGCCACCCGTGACGCGCACTTTTTTGATACCTAGTCCGGCCCCGACGCGGAGCACGCGCAGCATTTCGTCGTAGCTGAGTACTTCCTCCTTGGGAAACCAGGCCTGCTCCTCCTCGGGCATGCAGTAACGACAGCGCTCGTTGCAGCGATCCGTGACTGAAACGCGCAAGTAAGAGATGCGATGGCCGAAGGCGTCTTCCACGGCGGTTTACTCCAGCACAGGGCCTTTCACGGACCAGCGTTTGATGACGAAACCGGTGGCCGACTTCTCCTTCCACTGCGCAAAATGCGGCGTCAGGTAGTGCGCCGCCATAGCTGCTTTATCCACATACTGCTCGCTGAGCGCAAAGAGGTTGGCTTGATCAAACTGGCGGTTCACTTCAAAGCGCAGACAGCCGGGTTCCTTCACCGACTCGGCGGCGTTGTAAGTGATGACGTCGAGGAACTCTTCCACACGCGCCGGATCGACTTCGAGAATCACAATAACATTGATCATGGTGCCTGTGACAGAGCCGATTTTACGATAACATGCAACCCTGTGCTGCCGTATATGCGCCAGACAACTTTTCACAGCCCCCTCCACGCATGAAAC
>JBEBGU010000897.1:0-2118 GCA_040081325.1 Prosthecobacter sp. | reverse complement strand
ACATCGGGGTTTTTGAAGACGATGGTGAGGTTCTCACCCGCTTTGGCGGTGAGCTGCTTTTGGACGAATTGCAGGCCCAAAGCGGCTTCGATGACGAGTTCGCGTCCGCCTTCACCTTTGGCCCAAGGGTTAGGTTTGCTCGGTGTCGGCGCGGTGAGGCCGATTTGAGCGGCGTGATTGGTTTTGGCGATCTTCGTATAGCCGGGGAAGTCGGTAAAGGGCTCGGCCAAAGCATGCGCGGTGAGGAAGATGTCGTGTCCGGTGCTGACACGGAGGTGGATCTGGCTGGCGGTGACGATCTGCGGGATCTCGAGGAAGAGCGCATTGCCGCCATCGAGCTTCTGCACGCTGCGCACCTCCAGCGGATCGTGGCCGGGCGTGTCGGCATACTTCACGGAATACTCGGGCGAGCCATATTGCGGGCCGTATTTGTAGTTCCAGCATTGGGCGAAGCTGGTGGCGGCATCGGTGTCCTTCACGGGTTGGTTGAAGCGGAGCAGCACGCCGTTGTCGCGTGCTTCAAAGCCGACGGGCACTGGTTTTTCGCCGCCGGTGAAGCGCACGCGCTGAAAGCAGCCGTCCTTCGGTGTGTAGGTGCCCCAGCCTTGCATGCCATTCACATAGAGATGACCGTCTTTTGGATTGAAGCGGGCGCATTGCGGGCCGGAGTCGAAGTTACCACTGATTTTGACCGCCGCAGCTTGCCAGCGACCTTTCACCTGCTGCCGTATCATGAGCCATGCGCTGCCGCTGCCAGAGGAGAGGTGGATGAGGTTGTTGTCGCCTTTGAGTGATGCCCATTTCTCGCTGGTGATGAAGACCTGGCTGCTCGCGCTGTTGTCCTCGCCACGCGGCATGTACATAAGGACGGGCTCGGGTGGCTGGCCGTCTTTCGGACCACCGGCACCGAAGTGCGCACCGAGATTGTGATCGAGTTCGATCTGGCAGATGGACGTGGCAGGCGTCCAATCGCCTTCTTGAACGCTGGTGGTGATGAATCGGCCATCCGCTGAGATGCCAAGGCCGTTGGGGTTACGGAAGCCGGTGCCGAGGACTTCGAGTTTGTCACGGTCAGTGATCCGACATAGGCCCTGATTGCCTGAGGCGAAATACCAGCGGCCTTCTTTATCAGCTTCGAGTCCGACGATGAAATCATGTCCGCCCGGCGAGGTTTGCATCGCGTTCGTGACGCACTCGTAGAAGTCAGCTTCGTCATCGCCATTTAGGTCGTGCAGGCAGGTGATTTGGTCGCGACCGAGCACATAGATTTTATCCTTCACGATCTTCATGCCAAGCGGCTGATGCAGACCGGCGGCGAAGCGCTTCCAGCGCAGCTTCTCCAGCTTGTCGTTGATGCCTTTCACCAGCCATACCTCGCCCGTCATCGTGGCGACGGCGGCGGTGCCATCGCTGAAGAAATCATGCGCGGTGATGAAGAACAGAGTGCCATACGGATTCTCGAACGGGATCGTGATGCGATCCGTGGCGAAGGGCGTCTGCGTGCCGAGTTCGCCTTTGGTTTCGATCCATTGAGGCCATTGGGCAGGGCCGCCTTTGAGATAAGCATCATCAGGCTTGGTGCTAGATCCAACCAATGTGTGGTATCGAGTTTTCACTCCATCAGCGGTGACGATAATCACTTCTTTCCCATACCGATAGAGTCCGAGAAACTGCTTCCCAGAAACTGAAGGGATCTTTGCAAACTCTTGTTTGTCGATTGGCTTGCCGTCCATCGTGCCGCCGCCCATGAAGCCGTGGCGGTTGTCGTTGAGCTTCACGAAGCCACCAGTCCACACGACAGGAAATGAAAGCGTCTCAGGATCAAAAACCGCTGCTTTGTCTTCGAAAAGAACACACACACCTTTCGGCACGGTCATGCCCGCCCCTTTGAAAACCGTGCTGAACACACTACCGAGGTCGCTCGCAGCGAAACGCCCGTCTTTCCAGGTCACTTGGTCGTTTTGATTGCCCCAGTGGCCTTGCTGGCCGCCGTCCATGCCGGGGAAGGGGGCGATGAGTACGGGAAGCGGTTTTTGCTTCATGAACTGCAGCGCCTGCTTGCCGTAAAAGTCGAAGATGCGCTCACGGTTGACGAACTCCTGCCAGTGCTGGTTGTCG
>JBEBGU010000896.1:0-2119 GCA_040081325.1 Prosthecobacter sp. | reverse complement strand
CCATCAACCAAGCTGAACCCATTCAAACGCCCTTCCAAGCCTCTTGCCTCCACTGATCCAGCACACCCCATGTTGGCTTCGTGAATAGATCAGGCTAGAGTTATTTCACCACAGGCTCCAGATCACCGAGATTGGGCTGCTGATCTGGAGCTGGCGTGATTGGCGCTGTTGGAGACGCGGATGGAGACGGCAAATTCGTCGGGATGAATGGCAACTCGGGCATGACTAAAGATCGTGATGGAGACACTGGCGGTGCAACGACAGGCGTGGGAGTAGGTGCTGGTGGCACGACCGCCCCAGAGGCCAGAAGCACGAGGCTGGAAACAGTTGGCTGGCCTTCCTTGATGTCGGCAGTGAGGTAGTGGCCTTTGCGCTCAGGGGACAGTGAGAGCTTACTTTTTTTACCCTCGGCGCTCACTGAAGTGAGCTCTGTGCCAGCACTGATTTCAGGCATCTGGTCGCAGCGGATGAGCACGTAGTTTTGCTCTGGATTCACCATCTCGATCATCCCGATCAAGGTCGCCTGCCCTGTCGGTGCAGGCTTTTTTTTCTTCGAGGCACAGCTCGGAAACAGCAGGCACAAAGGCAGTAAAAGCAGCAGGAGTTTCATGGGGATGACATCAGGCCAATTCAGCGCACAGCCGTCTGCGGGAGGCGCTTGCCCAGACAGATGAGACTCTTTTCACCGCGAATGAAAATTTGCCCCTCACTCATCGCAGGTGAGGCAAAGACTTTTTCCCCAAGTTCACTCTCTGCACGCAGGTCATACTTCAAGCCAGGCTTCACCACTCGCATTGTGCCGAAGTCATTGATGAAGAATGCTTTTCCCTCTGCGCTGACGAGAGACGCATGGTGCTCCTTCATCCGCTCCTCCCAGGCGATCTCACCGTTAGCCGCATCAAAGCAGTGAGCGATGCCCGAGTCCGACACAATGAGCATCCAGCCCGATTCACATAGCGGTGAGGGCACATAGGACACGCCTTTGTTAGTGCGCCAGACAATGTGAGTGTTCGTGACATCTCCCATTCCATCAGGCTTGATGGCTAGAATATGATGCTCAGGAAAGCCGCCACTCATCAGCAGTAAGTTCGATTTCACATCAAGCACGATGGAGGCCACGAACTGCTCCGTCGGACCGTCGATCATCCACAGCAGGTGGCCATCACGCGGATCATAGCTTGTCACACACTTCGACCCAGACAGCACCATTTGAGTGCGCCCACTGAGTTCTTTAATCAAAGGTACGCAGTAGCTACGTGTTTGGTTAGGACGCTCGATCCGCCAGAGTTGGCGACCATCCGTACGCGCCAGCGCCACGATGTAGCCGGGTCCGTCGTGATCACAGTTCACGATCACTTTATCTTCAAAGACGATCGGGCTGCTACAGAAGCCATGCTTACTGGCAAAGGTGCCTGGACGCACCTGCCAAGCCTGCTGGCCGCTGAAATCATGCGCACTTACCACCACTTGCGAGCCATCGAGAAAAGCCGTGAACACACGCTCACCATCCGTGGCAGGAGTGCTTGAAGCATGGCTATTTAGCCGATGCTTACCCTCCAGCGGAGATTTTAAAACAGGCCGCTCCCACAGCAGCTTTCCACTCACACGATCCAAACACAGCAGCACGCGTTGCGCTGATTCCGCCACCGCTGCCACGGTAAAGATGCGATCCTGCCAAACGATCGGTGAGGCATGCCCCTGCCCCGGTAACTCCGTGCGCCATGCCACTGTCTTTTCCGTGACAGATTCAGGGAAGCCGTGGTCTAAGCTGGTTCCATCCAGACGGCTGCCACGCCATTGCGGCCAGTTTTCAGCGCAAGCCGAGGTCGCGACGAAACAGAGGATCGAGAGAGAAAAAAGACGCAGCATGTGGCGGACAGTATCGGCTCTGGACAACGGCTTCAATCATCAAAGTCACCCTGAGGGCAACCTCAGCCATTAGCCCCCAATGAAAAAACTTGTATGTGAGCTATTGACCCGTGCCCAGTAAACTGCCAGCATCGCGCCCCTATGGCTAAAAAATCAAGCACCGCCCCAAAACCTGCTCGTAAACCTAACGCCGCTCTCATGAAGCCCGTCCAGCCGGACGCGATTCTCGCGGCAGTTATCGGTTCCACTC
>JBEBGU010000136.1:0-8134 GCA_040081325.1 Prosthecobacter sp. | reverse complement strand
GCGTCGGCCCTGGTGGGCGTGGCGTTTATCTCGACTTTGCCGAAGCCATCGGCCAATTTGGCCAGAAGACCATCGCCGAGCGCTATGGCAATCTTTTTGAAATGTATGAAAAGATCACCGGTGAAAGTGGCTACAAGCAGCCCATGCGCATCTATCCTGCCGTCCATTACACCATGGGCGGCCTGTGGGTGGACTACAATTTGATGAGCAGCCTGCCCGGCCTGCATGTGCTCGGCGAAGCGAACTTCTCTGACCATGGAGCGAATCGCCTCGGTGCTAGCGCGCTGATGCAGGGCTTGGCTGACGGATATTTCGTTATCCCGACGACAGTCGCACCGTATCTCGTCACTCAGACACCGGGCGGCGTCACCACCGAGCACCCTGAATTCCAGAAAGCACTGGAAGATGCTCGGGGCCGGACCAACCGACTCCTCAACGTCAAAGGCAAGCGCAGCGTGGACAGCTTCCATCGTGAGCTCGGTCTGCTCGTCTGGGACAAATGCGGCATGGCACGCGACAAAGCCGGTTTGGCAGAAGCCCTCAGGCGCATCCCCGAACTGCGTGAAGAATTCTGGAGCAATGTGCGCGTCCCCGGCTCTGGCAGCGCAGCCAATCCCGAACTCGAAAAAGCCGGTCGCGTAGCCGACTTCATGGAGTTTGCCGAACTGCTCTGTCAGGACGCCCAGCACCGTGAAGAAAGCTGCGGCGGTCACTTCCGCAGTGAGCATCAGTATCCTGATGGTGAAGCCAAGCGCGACGACGATAACTTCTGCTACGCCGCCGCCTGGGAATACACCGGCGACCTCTCCAAACCGAAGCTCAACAAAGAAGCACTCACCTTTGAGGAAGTGCATCTCAGCGTCCGCAGCTACAAATAAACATCCGCACATGAACCGCCACTCCGAGGCCCAGCTACTAGACTTCTGTACGCTCCAAAGAGATGCGTTTCAGGAGTCTGCGTGGCTAGAGTCGCGGATAGTGAGTCGAGACGAGCTGGCAACGGTCTGTCTATTTTTAGGTCGTGTGGATTGGTTCGGCCACAAAACCAAACTTGTCGAAATAGCAGCCAAACTGCTGGATCATTCCGGCGTTAAATTTGCAGATTTAGTCAGTCAAATCAGCTTCGATTGCGCCAGATTTTCAAACATGCTTCAAAGGAGGATCGGTCATGCATGATCTCCATCCCGAACTTTCTAAAGCCATGAGAGAACTGATGGACAAGCTGGATTCGGTGCTCCGTAACAGCGGCTACTCAGACGAGCCTTTAAAGATGTATCTCGCTGGCGGCATGGCGGTTCATTATCATTGTGGGACACGTTACACGGATGATGTGGATGCGAGCTTCTCGCGCCGCTTTCTCCTGCCTTACAAGGAACTAATGGTCGATTACATAAGAGAGGATCAAAGCCATGCCTCCATTTACCTCGACCCGACTTACAACGACACCTTTGCCCTGCTGCACCCTGATCACCGTGAATCTTGCATCGACTGGGAAGGCATCGGCAATGAAAGACGCCTGATTCACCTGCGGGTCTTTTGCCCGATCGATCTTGCCGTTTCCAAGCTCTCCCGATTCTCCCCCAATGATAAGGCGGACATTCTGGCATTGGCAGAGCACCGCTACATCACCACACCACAGCTCAGGCAGCGCGCGACTGAAGCGTTGGAATATTACGTCGGCGATACACGCTGGATTCACCTTAACCTAAAGCAGATCGGTGACGAGATCGACGTCATACTCGCCTCCTAATTTCACACTCCACACCTCAAATGTCACTCCTCAACCTCCAACTCAAAGTCTGGCGTCAGAACCAAGGACAGCCCGGTCACTTCCAGGACATCAAAGCAAGCCAGATCCCCGATCATGCGTCCTTTTTGGAAATGATGGACATCGTCAACGAGCGCCTCATCAAAGATGGTGGTGATCCGGTGGCCTTTGACCATGATTGCCGTGAAGGCATCTGCGGCATGTGCTCGATGACGATCAATGGCATTGCTCATGGTCCCGAAAAAGCCACCACGACATGCCAGCTTCACATGCGCAAGTTCCGCGATGGCGACACCATCTGGGTCGAGCCTTTCCGCGCTCGTGCTTTTCCTGTGGTGAAGGACTTGATGGTGGATCGTGGTGCTTTTGACCGCATCCAACAGGCGGGTGGTTTTGTCACTGTGCGGACTGGCGCTGCCCCTGATGCCAACAGCATTCTCATCGGCAAAGAAGTGGCAGATGCAGCCATGGACGCTGCAGCCTGCATTGGTTGTGGTGCCTGCGTCGCCTCATGCAAAAATGCCAGCGCTATGCTCTTCATCTCAGCCAAGGCAGGTCAGCTCAATTCCCTGCCGCAAGGCCAGCCAGAAAAAGATCGCCGCACACTCGGCATGGTCCGCCAGATGGACAAAGAAGGTTTTGGAAATTGCACCAATCAGTATGAGTGCGAAGCCGCCTGCCCGAAGGAAATCAGCGTCCGCTGGATCACCAAGCTGAACCGCGACTACGCCCTGGCTTCTGCCAAAGAGGCCTTTGTCGGCGTGCAAGAACGTGCTGAAGGCGGAGATTGATACTCCTCTCTTATCCCTTTCTATACCTCCACTCTTATGACCAATCGCCGCCACTTCATAACCTCGACACTTGGCGGCGCGTTCGCCAGTATTGCCTCTGCACAGGGAGCCAAGCTCAGCTACAAGGGCGAGAACATTGAGTTCGGACTCGTCACTTACATGTGGGGTGCGGATCTGGATCTGCCCACGCTCATCAGCACGCTGGAGAAGGCAGAGATTCTCGGAGTCGAACTTCGTGTCGATCATGCCCACGGCGTCGGCCCCAAACTCAGCTCGGCCGAGCGCGCAGAGGTGCGGAAGCGATTTGATGATTCGACTGTGAAGGCCATCGGGCTGGGCACCAATTTTGAATTTCACTCGGCCAATCTCGATGAAGTGAAGAAGAACATCGAAGGTGCCAAAGAGTACATCAAGCTCGGTCATGACATCGGCACCTCAGGCGTGAAGGTGAAGCCCAACGCGCTGCCCAAAGAAGTCGAGAAAGCCAAGACACTCGATCAGATCGCCAAGTCGCTCGCGGAACTCGGTGATTACGCGCTCGGTTTTGGTCAGGAAATCCGCCTCGAAGTCCACGGCGGCGTCACCGACCTCGGCGACATCGCCACCATCATGAAAACCGCCGCGCGCGACAACGTGCGTGTTTGCTGGAACTCCAACAACATCGACCAAGAAGGTGATGGCATCGAAGCCAACTTTGCCAAAGTAAAAGACTACCTCGGCCACACAGTGCATATCCGCGGAGCCAAGGTTCCCGGCTACCCGTGGGACAAGCTCGCTAAACTTCTCGTCGAAGCCGACTACGAAGGCTGGGTGCTGCTCGAAGCTGGTGGCAAGCGCCCTGAGGGCGATCCTGCGACCATCCTAGCCGAGCAGAAGACTGCCTTCATGGATCTGGTGAAGACAGCCCGCCTTGCTGCGGCCTAACGGGCGAATGGTTTAGCCAATCTTTTCTGCTCCGAAATACGAGCGGAGCGCCTCTGGAATAAGGATGCTGCCGTCAGCCTGCTGATACGTTTCCACAAGTGCGACGAAGAGCCGGGCGAGAGCGGTGCCGGAGCCATTGAGCGTGTGACAGAAGCGGTTCTTCCCTTCGGCATCTTTGAAGCGCAGATTCATGCGACGAGCCTGGTAGTCGCCAAAGGTCGAGCAGCTCGATACTTCGAGATACGTCCCCTGCCCTGGTGCCCAGACTTCGATGTCGTAGGTCTTGGCAGAGCCGAAACCAATGTCACCAGTGCAAAGTTCGATGATGCGGTAATGCAGACCGAGGAGTTGCAGAACTTTTTCGGCATTGGCAGTTAGGCTTTCCAGCTCAGCCATGCTCGTCTCAGGCGTGGTGATTTTCACCAACTCTACTTTATCAAACTGATGCATGCGGATTAGGCCGCGCGTGCCAAGCCCAGCGCTGCCAGCCTCACGGCGGAAGCAGGGCGTGTAGGCGGCGTATTGCACGGGCAGTTGCTCGGCTTTGAGGATCTCCTCACGGTGCAAGTTCGTGACCGGCACCTCAGCGGTTGGGATGAGGTACAGATCATCTTCAGGGCAATGATACACTTGGTCGCCGAACTTTGGCAACTGACCTGTACCGACGAGGCATTCAGGTTTAACCAACAGCGGCGGACTGATCTCCATGTAGCCATGCTGCGTGGTGTGCAAGTCGAGGAGGAAATTGATGAGTGCGCGCTCCAATCGTGCTCCTGTGCCGCGATAAACGACGAAAGCACTGCCAGTGATCTTTGCCCCAGCCTCGAAGTCGATCATGCCCAGCGCCTGGCCGAGCACGGTGTGATCTTTGGGCTGAAATTCGTAGCTCGGTTTGGTGCCCCAGACACGTATTTCAGGGTTCTCCTCTGCGCTATGGCCCACGGGGCATGCATCATGCGGCAGATTTGGGATACCAAGGAGTAGATCACGCTGTCGGACGTCAGCGGCATCAGCCTCAAGACCGATCTCATCAATGCGACTGCCGATCCCACGCACCTCAGCCTCAATGGCGCTAGTGTCCTGGCCGTTCTTTTTGGCGATGCCGATCTCCTTGCTGATCCGGTTGCGATCACTTTGAAGCTTTTGCCGCTCGGTCTCTGCCGTGCGGCGGGCGCTGTCGATGGAGAGCACTTCATCCACGATGGGAGCAAAGTCACCACTCCGGTTAGCGAGGCGTTGTTTGATGAGATCAGGGTTTTCGCGGATGAGGCGGATGTCGAGCATAGGGCGCGGAGGCTAGGACGGGATGATGAATTGGCAAGAGTGCTTTGGCGGTGGGAACGATCTCTTTGATCGTGTGCCAGCAACGTCACTTATCTTTATTCACATAAGCTGCGTCTTTGTGAATAAATGGCTTGTCGGCTGCTTATGATTTTGACAGCCTTCATTAATTCCGTGAGACACTCACAAAATTCAGAACGTGGAACGGCCAACTTGGCATCTGATATGCACAAGACGGGGAGGACCTCCACCAGCGCCAGACCACTTCTTAACCACCAACCCACACCGACATGGACCGCGACGACCATACCGCTAGCCACGCTTCCACCCTCATCGAAAACCTCGACCTCGCGCCCATCGCGCAGTCAGCTCGATCTGCCCCTCGAAAGCGAAAAACCGTCACCAGTCACCGTCACTCGACTGTGCCCGTCGGCACCAAGACCTTTATCTTGGACACCAATGTCCTGCTTCACGATCCGGCCTGTATCAATCGCTTCGCCGAGCATCACATCTGCATCCCTGTGGATGTGCTCAGCGAACTGGACCGCTTTAAAAATGAGATGACTGAGCGCGGCGCGAATGCCCGTGAAGTGCATCGCGCGCTGATGAAGATTTTCTCCGCTCCAGGTGCGTCCGTGATGGATGGAGTGAAGACGGCTGGCGGTGGAAATATCCGCATCGTCACCTACGATCCTGAGAAGGCGCGGCGCATCCCGAGCGTGCAGCAGTTTGAGCGCATTTTCCCCGGCATCGAAAAGACAGATCACCGCATTCTCGCCTGTGTTCTTCAGCTCTGCGAGCAGGTGCAGCCGCCTGTGATCCTGGTGAGCAAGGATTTAAACATGCAGCTCAAAGCCCGTGCTGTGGGCATCGAATGTGAGGACTATCTGCATGACAAAGTCGAGCAGCGTGAGGTGTCGAATTTCGACATCGCCCGTATCGATGTCACCTCACATGAACTTCAGCGCTATGCCAGCAGTGGTCGCCTCACCTTGCCTGCCAAACGCATGGGCGATGTGATGACGAATGACTACGCGCTACTAACCGCAGGTGAGAAAACATCCATCCCCACGAGGCTCAACGCGCAGGGTGAGTTCGTGCGGCTGATACACACGCCTGAGGCCATCAAAGTGGGCCAGGGGCGCTCCATCAAGCCGATGAATTTGGGACAGACGTGCCTGCTCGACGCGCTGCTCGATCCCGAGATCAGCCTCGTCACCTGCTACGGTCAGGCGGGCACTGGCAAAACCCTGCTCGCTGTGGCGGCTGGCCTTTCCCAGGTCTTTGGTCGGACCTACAATGGCCTAACCGTAAGTCGTCCGATCGTGGCGATGGGGCAAACCGTTGGTTTCCTGCCTGGGACGCTTCAGGAAAAGATGCGGCCATGGCTGCAACCCGTCTATGACGCGCTCGATCTGCTCATGCGGCCCGTGGATAACCTTCAGGGACCGCAGCGGAAGAAGAACCGCTTCCTCCCTGAGCGCGCCCCGAATCAAACAGAAGCTACGGCACCCTATGATCCCCTCATTCAGCAGGGAGTGATCGAGATCGAGGCCCTCTGTTACATCCGCGGGCGCTCCATCCCTGATCGTTTCTTCATTCTCGATGAGGCGCAGCAGCTCACACCTTTGGAGGCCAAAACAATCGTCACCCGTATGTCGCGTGGATCAAAGCTCGTGCTCGTCGGCGACCCGGCGCAGATCGACAATCCCTATGTGGACAGCCGTAGCAACGGCCTCGTTTACACACGCCAGCGCATGAGGGGCCAGCCCTTCGCGGCTCACGTCCCGCTTACCAAAGGTGAGCGCAGTCCCTTGGCTGAAGCCGGGGCGCGGTTATTGTAATCCCAGTCCGCTGATTTGCGTGTGGCGGGCTTCGAGTCCGCCACATGCTTGTGCTTCAGCGCACATCACGCCAGAGCCAGCGCAAAGCATCCGGCAGTGCTGGAGACATGCCTTTGCTGCCGTGAAAGCACTGAGTCCAGTCCATCCGATAGTCGTAGTTCATGAACTTGAGGCTGGCTTCCATCATGCGATTGGCGAGCGGCCAGTTGCCATACTTGTTATCGAGATCATTGGCACCATCCAGCAGATAGACGCGAATGGGTTTGTGCTCGGTAATTCGGAGCAAGTAGGGGTAGGCATTGCCGCCGCGAATATCCACAAACGTGCCCACCCAACAGAGCACTTTACCAAATTTATTTGGCCGCTCCCAGGCCGCTGTAAAAGCACAAATTCCACCCGATGAACCACCGGCGATAGCCCACGCAGCAGGCTCAGAGCGAAAGCCTACGTTGTAGCGCTTCTGCACTTCGGGCAGGATTTCCTCCAGCAGGAAGCGGACGTAAGCATCTCCAAGACTATCGTATTCCAGGCTCCGATTGCCGGCTTTGTCGCCTGCCTTCTGATTCAGTTTACGACCTGGATCAATGAAGACGCCGATCGTCACAGGCATGTCTTTCTTGGCGATCAAATTATCAAAGACCACGCTGGCACGCATCGAACCTTTGGGGTCTGCATGGCGACTACCGTCCTGCCAAACCATCAGGCAAGCCTCAGCGCCGGGCTGGTATTGCTGGGGGATGTAAACCGTCACCTCACGCAAAGTATCGGGGAAGATTCGACTCTGCTTCCACTCAAACTTTTCGAGCCTGCCAGCCGGCACTCCCTGCTGAGGCTCACTATCTGGCGTGAAAGTATAGTTTTCGATGCTTACCTTGCCAGCGAGGAGAGGCTTTGCGTCAGCAGTGATATGGTAATTGAACTCGGTAAAGTTGGGGTGCGTTTGCACCAGCACTTGCAGTCCATCACTGCCCAGCGGGGTCATCGCACCGATCAGTGACCCATCATCACGCAGCACCTGTGCAGGCTTGGCGTTCAAGACCGCCCATGCGACCGTGGTTCCCTCGATCTTGGCACCCGATTTGCCTTTCAGCAGATTCTGCTTTCCGAAGAGCTTGAGCACTTGGTCATGTAGCTCCTGCGTCTTCGTCGCGTCAGGCGTAACGGCCAAAGCGCGTTGCAGGGAAACCGGAGAAACTCCAGGTGAAATCGCCGTCTGGCAGAGAGCGCTTGTGGTGCAGAGGAGGAGCGTTAGAAGAGAAAGTCGCATTTGGATGCGCCCTCAAACGAAGCCCCTAGCTCAAGCCTTCCATCCAATCACAAAGAAGCCGTCGCCCTGGATTTATAACTGTCTGCAGTCGCTTGATAAACGCGGGCCTGAATATCCTCCACCATGTGGCGCACGTGCGGCCACTTCATGCGGTCTTTCATGATCGCCATGCTCCGCTCATACGATCCCCATTGGAGCACCTCAATATCCACATGGCGCACACCCCAGTCATTCATCAAGCTGCGGGAAGGCTTATAAA
>JBEBGU010000895.1:0-2121 GCA_040081325.1 Prosthecobacter sp. | reverse complement strand
ACTCATTCTTCCTGTTCGTCCAACGACAGACTCGGCTAAAGCTGCAGCATTGCAGGAAGGGTAAAGTCTGCTCAGATGATGTCTGGGCGTGGAGCGTGACTTCTCACCCGGTATTTTAGAGGGCTCATGCTCATAGCAACAAGTTATGGGATCTCACAAATAAGTTGGCCCGAGCTGTTTTCCGCCCTTCTGGGTTGCACCCCAATCCTCTCGCATTTTTTACGGATTCCTTGTCCAATTAATCAAGCAAGGCTGCCGATGACTGCCTCTGCGGCGTGGCGACCGCTGAGTAGCGCGCCGTTGATGGAGACATCTTCGACGTAATCTCCGCAGCGGTAGAGGCCTGGGGCGAGGACGTTGGGGAGGGAGGCGGAGCCGAGCTTGAGTTGTCGGGCTTCTGGCTGGGCGTTGCGGATCTGGTAGGTGCGCAGGTGTTTCCATTGGCGGGCGCTGGGGCCAAACCAGCTCGTCATTTGCTCACGCACCACTTCTTCAAGCTCGGCGCTGGAGGGGGCACCGATGATGCTGGTGGAGATGAGATGCTGACCGGGCGGGGCGAGGTGCTGTGAGGCGTTGGAGACGATGCAGGCGTTGTTCACCGGGCCGCGTCCATCGCCATCGAGATGCAGGATGGCTTCGCGCGGCAACGCCTGATCGGTGCTGAAATACAGGCATGTCGTGCTGCGGCCTGGGATCAGCTTTTCAGCGCCCGTGTCTGGCAGCAGCCGGTGCGCCACTTCTTCACTGGTGGCTAAAATGATGTGATCTGCATGGATGACCTGACCATTGGTGAAGGTGATCTCACCCGCGCGCACGGCGGCGACGGCGGAGTTTAGTTGCAGGGTTCCTGGCGGCAGGGCGATGGCGAGCTGATCGGGAATGGCCTGCATGCCGTGCGCGGGCAGCGCGGCTCCTGAGCGCAGAAACATGGAGTAAAGGAAGAGAAACATCCGCGCGGAGGTGCGCAGATCTTTTTCCAAAAACACACCGCCAAAGAAGGATCGGAAGAAGCGGTCGATCATGGCTTCGCTGAAGCCAAAGGCGCGCAGGTAGTCTTCAGTCTCCATCTCGGGGATGCCGCGCTCGATGCCGAGTGTGCCGCCGACTTCCTTCCACAAGACAAGCGAGTACCATTTGTCACGCCACGACATGAAGTCGTCGCCGATGTTTTTGATAGCATCGAGCGGATGATGCAAAGGGTCGGCGAAGCGATGCGGGCGATGTTTAAAATGCACCTCGGCACCACGATACAGCGGGCAGAGATCAAGCCCGTCGTAATCCAGCACACGCTTGGCCTCAGGGTAGGCCGGGAGCAGGACTTGGAAGCCGCGATCTAGAGTGAAACCATCCACACGATCCGAGCGCACACGCCCGCCCACGGCGTCAGCCGCCTCATGGATTTGATAGGCCAAGCCGGCCCGTGTCAGCAGTCGTGCGCAAGCAAGACCTGATAGGCCTGCTCCGACGATGACAATGGTGGGCTGTTTGGAACTCATGAGGGCACTGAAACCGCAGATGATGGACGTCTGAAACTTGATTGCAAGCTGGACGGATGCCAGCCAAACAGTTCATGATCAAACGAATGAAGATTTTTATCACCGGAGCCACTGGTAGGCTGGGCGGAGCTCTGAAACGGCACTATGCGACACGTCATGAAGTGCTGGCTCCGACGCGCGCTGAGTTGGATCTCTCAAAGCCTGACGAGGTTGCTGAGATCGTGCGCGGCATGGACTTCGATTTACTCATCAACTGTGCCGGCATGATCAACCCGGATGAGTGTGAGCGTGACCCACTGGGGGCGCTGCGAGTGAATGCGGAATCACCCGCGGCCTTAGCTGTCGAGTGCCAGCGGCGTGGCGCACGGATGATTCACATCAGCACGGATTATGTCTTCGGTGGGGAAGGGGAAAGAGCGCTCAGCGAGGATTCACCAGCGCAGCCAATCAATGCTTATGGTCGCTCCAAGCTGGCGGGTGAGCAGGCGGTGCTGGCGGCCAGTTCGCAGGCGCTCGTGGCACGAGTGTCGTGGTTGTTCGGCGCCGTCGCGCCGAGCTTTCCTGATCAGGTGCTAGCTCAGGCAATCGCGGGTAAAGAAGTAGCGGCTATCGCTGATAAATGGAG
>JBEBGU010000135.1:0-8147 GCA_040081325.1 Prosthecobacter sp. | reverse complement strand
CCATGATTCACGACCCCGCACCGGACCACGGTGGGCCAGCTCTCCTGAGCCGCCCTGGAAGGAGGCGCTTCCCTTTTTCCCGCCGTGCGGAGGACGAAAACCAGGTCGGGCTGCGGCCCACCGAAGGCTGGCGGCAGCGCAATCTGCAATTCCTCGGCGAGGTGCTCATCCCCACCCTGCTGGCTCCGCGCAAACCCAGCCGCTTCTTCGACGGCGTGCCGTTGGCTGACTCGGATCAAATCGGCGTCACCTGGCTCGGCCACGCCGGTTTCTTTGCCCAAATGGCGGGCGTGAATCTGATCATCGACCCCAACTGGGCGCTCTGGCACGGCCCCGTGAAACGCGTGCGCCACCCCTGCCTGTGGGCGGGTGATCTGCCACCCACCGAGCTGGTGCTCATCACCCACGCTCACTTTGATCACCTGCATCTGCCCAGCCTGCGCCGTATCGCACGCGGTCAGCCCATCATTGTGCCAAAAGGAGTCGGCAGCCTCGTGAAGCGCTGTGGTTTTGGAGAAATCATCGAGCTGGACACCTGGCAGCGCGCCCAATATCGCGACCTGCACATCACCCTCACTCCGGCGCGGCACTGGGGCGCACGCATGATCCACGACACGCATCGCAGCTTTGGCGGCTATCTCATCGAGAGCCCTGAGCGCACGCTCTTCCATTGTGGTGACAGCTCCATGTTCGATGGTTTTAACGAGATCGGCCAGAGAGCCTGCATCGATCTCGCCCTCATGCCTATCGGTGCCTACGATGCGCCCAGCGGCCGCCCCGTTCACATGAATCCTGAGGAGGCGCTCGACGCTTTCGAGATGATCCGCGCCCAGCATCTGGTGCCCATGCATCACGATACTTTTCCCCTCGGTGGTGAGCCCATCCACGAGCCCGCCGAGCGCCTCGCCCGCGCCGCCGTTCATCGTCAACTCGAAGACCGTGTGCGCATCCTGCTCGAAGGTGAGACGGCGCTGTATTGAGGAGCCTACGCGCCCTTCGTCCGCTCCAGTGCGCGATTCCAACCAGTCAGCAACGCCTTGCGCTGAGCGGCTTTCATCGTCGAGACAAAGCGCTTCTCTGACTGCCATTGCGTGGCGATCTCGGCCAGGTTCTTCCAATAGCCCACGCCAAGTCCTGCGAGGTAGGCTGCGCCGAGCGCTGTCGTTTCCGTGACCACTGGGCGCACCACCGGCACGCCGAGCAGGTCCGCCTGAAATTGCATGAGCAGGTTGTTGTTGCTCGCACCGCCATCGACACGCAGCTCACGCAGTTTTACACCAGCATCCGCCTGCATGGCGTGGAGAATGTCCGTTACTTGATAGGCGATGCCCTCCAGAGCCGCGCGCGCGATGTGAGCCTTCGACGTGCCGCGTGTGATGCCGCACATCAGACCGCGCGCATGTTGATCCCAATGCGGTGCGCCGAGCCCGGCAAAGGCAGGCACGAGATAAACACCGCCCGTGTCCGGAACCTTCGCGGCCAGCGCTTCGATGTCCGAGGACTTTTTGATGACGCCAAGTCCATCGCGCAGCCACTGCACCACCGCGCCGGCGATGAATACACTGCCTTCCACCGCATATTCGATTTCGTCGCCGCCGAGCTGCCACGCCACCGTGGTCAGCAGATTGTTCTTCGACTCGATCTGCTTCGTCCCCGTGTGCATGAGCATGAAGCAGCCGGTGCCATAAGTGTTCTTCACCATGCCTGGCTTCGTGCAGACCTGACCAAACAACGCCGCCTGCTGATCACCCGCGATCCCGGCGATGGGGATGCCGCCGCCAAGCAACGTCGTCTCCCCAAACACACCGCTGGAAGGCTTCACATCCGGCAGTGCTGAAGCAGGAACTCCGAAGAGCTTCAACAAATCCTTGTCCCACGCGCCTTTGCCAATGTTGAAGAGCATCGTGCGAGAGGCATTGCTTACATCCGTGGCATGAACCTTGCCGCCCGTCAGATTCCACAGTAGCCAACTGTCGATCGTGCCAAACGCGAGCTGCCCGGCTTTCGCCAGCGCCTTCGCCTCCGGCACATGCTGGAGGAACCAGTGCATCTTCGTCGCTGAAAAATAGGCATCAATGACCAGCCCCGTCTTCTCGCGAATCATCTCCGCAGCGCCTTTCGCCTTCAGCTTGTCACAAAAGCCCGCAGTCCGCCGGTCCTGCCACACGATGGCCTTGCCCACAGGTTTCCCGGTCTTCTTGTCCCAGGCCACCGTCGTCTCCCGCTGATTCGTGATGCCGATGGCGGCGATGTCTTTCGCCGTCAGCTTCGCCTTTTTGAGCACTTCCTTCGCCGTGCGCAGTTGTGTGCTCCAGATCTCCTCCGCATCATGCTCCACCCAGCCCGGCTGCGGGTAATGCTGCGTGAACTCACGCTGCGCCGTGGCGATCACTTTACCCGTATGATCGAAAATAATGCTGCGGCTGCTGGTCGTGCCCTGGTCGAGTGCGAGGATGTATTTCATGGCGGCGATTCTTCACATCACCGCCGCCATGACAAGCCTTCTGCTTACTTCTTCGGTCTGCCCAGCACGTCGTCCTTCGTCGTGAGAGCGACGGCGACGACTTGGTCGATGAGTTCCTGGCTGATTTTCAGATCCTTCAGCGTGTTCACGAGATTCTCGGCGATGGCGTTGAAGTGAACCTCCGTGAGTCCCATGCCGTCGTGGGCTTTGCGCATGTCTTTGCCCGTCCAGGGCAGCGGGCCACCAAACGCAGCGCTGAGAAATTCCTTCTGCTTCCGGCGCTGCTTGTCCATGCTCACGTCGTCAAAGAAATGCTTCACGCGGTCATCGGCGAGCACCTTGACATAGAAGGCATCCACGGCGGCATTGATGGCACCTTTGCCGCCGAGTTTTTGATACAGGCTGTCCTCGCGCGCCTTCATCCATTTGGTTTTGCACGCTTCTTTGGCAAAGGACCATTTCCTGCCCTCATACTCCGCCGTGATGGCAGGATCGGCGGGCTTGCCGGTGACGGGGCAGACGGTGTTCGTCGCGGTTTCGGTGGCGACGGCGGCCGGATCAGCCGCGAGCGCGGCATTGACCAGCAGCGTCATGACGACAGAGACTGTGGCGAGTGAGGAGAGGATGAGTTTCATGGTTGATTTGGCCGCAATGGTTGGATGCGGTCGGGGATAAACGGAACACCGTATCCGTATTTGCTTGCTGATATTGCGCTCCAGCGGGCGGATGTTGTCTTCCCTGTCAGGTGCGCATTTGATCCTGCTGGCCGATGCAGCAATTCATGCACAGAACGGGCCAGCCCCCGCTCAATGGCCTGCGAGACATCAATCGTTATCACTCACGCAGCGCTGACTCTCAGACTGCTTCAACCAAGTTTTGTGAGGAGGTCCAACCATGTCGCCGACGATGCTCGAAAACCCCATCTGCTACCGGATGGCACCAGATCGCAGGCTTTTAGATGGTAGCTGCGGAACGTCCGACTGTGATCATTGCTCATCGAATCCAAACGGAGCCACGCATGACATTCCCCCGTGCTTGTTGGGGCATCAGCATCACACAGTGATCGGTTACGATGGCCTGAAGCGGCTGGCATTAATGGTGACGCCAGAGGGCGGGGGAACCTTCCGACATCAGACTTGGGAAGCGGTCTCCACGATCCGCGCGATCCTGCTTCAACAGAAGGAACCGATGGCAGTGACGATGCAAACGGTCTTCGTGGATGATGCGGCGAATGTGCCTGCTGCCCAGCAGTTGTTCGAAGCCTACTACGGTGAGAAGATGCCGCTGACACTCTATGTGGTGCAGCCGCCTTGTGATGGCCGCGCCCTGGCGATCGAGGCCTGGGCGATCAGTACACGCACAGCAGAAGTCGTGTACTGTGGACCGCATCTGGTGACTGTTTCTCACGATGGGATACGCTGGATTCACGCCTCTGCCGGGGCGCTGGCCCAGGGCCGGCACACAGCGTATCAGCAGACTGAGCAGGCCTTTGAAAACCTGCGCGCGGTGCTCTGCGCTGCGGGTGCGACATTTAAAGACGTGGCGCGTGTGTGGCTCTACCAAGGCGGCATCACGGAAATGGAGGGGGCTGAAGAACGCTATCGTGAGCTAAACCGGGCACGCACCGATTTCTTCGAGCGGAATCCCTTCGATGTCCGAAGGCTGGCACCGGGTGTGAATCACACGATCTACCCAGCCAGCACGGGCATTGGTACTCTGGGTCATGGATTGATGACGACCTGCCTGGCACTGCAAACAGAGCGCACGGATGTGCAAATGCTGTCGCTGGAGAACCCGCTGCAAATCTCCGCCTTCAGCTACCCGTCGAGCTACTCGGTGAAGAGTCCAAAATTCTCCCGGGCGATGGCGATGCGCATCGGCAGTCACGTCACGACATGGATCTCCGGCACGGCAAGCATCGTGAATGCGGAGACAGTGTATCTTGGCGACATCGAAAAGCAGACCGAGCAGACGCTGACGAACATCGAGCGGCTGATCGACGCGTTGAACTTTGAGCGCCTCGGCTGGAGTGATGCAGGTGCCACGCTCGATGATCTGGCAAAGATCCGCGTCTATGTGAAGCACCACGACGACTATGAAAAGTGCCGCGCGGTTTGCGAGCGGCGGCTCGGACGCATCCCGGCCATCTATGCGCAGGCGGATGTCTGCCGGCCTGATTTGCTGGTGGAGATTGAGGGCGTGGCCTTTTCCCGCATTCACCAATCGGGACATTTCCCAGGAGGTGACTTATGAGCCGATCAGCCGTCATTTTTATGCTTTTCGCCTACGCTGCCAGTGTGAGCGCCAAAGAGGCGGATCTTTATGATCTCGGCCCGCCAGTGCCCAAATCCGGAGCGAATCTCAAACCGCACGAACAGGTGGATGCACTGGTTTTTGCCCGTCTCGCTGAATTGAATCTCAAACCGGCCAATCTCTGCAACGACGCTGTCTTCGTGCGTCGCGCCTTCCTCGCCATCATCGGCACGCTGCCCACGGAACTGGAGTCGCACGGCTTCATCTCAGCGAAACAGCCGGACAAGCGTGCCCAGCTCATTGAGATCCTGCTGCAGAGGCAGGAGTTCACCGATTTTTGGGCGATGAAGCTCGGCGACATTCTGCGCGTGAAGGCGGAATTTCCCATCAAGCTATGGCCAAACGCCGTTCAGGCCTACCACCGCTTCATCCACACCAGCGTGCGTGAAAACAAGCCGCTGCACCTCTTTGCGCGGCAGCTCCTGCTCGCGAACGGCAGCAACTTCCGGGAGGGAGAGGTGAATTTCTACCGCGCCATGCAGGATCGCACGCCACATGGCATCGCGACCACAGTTGCGCTGACTTTCATGGGCGAGCGGGCGGACAAATGGCCCAAAAAGAAACTCGATGCGATGGCGGGTTTCTTTGCCCAGATCGCCTACAAATCGACCGCTGAATGGAAGGAGGAGATCGTCTTCTTCGATCCCACAGCGGACAAGGACGGCCTTACCAAGAACGCCATCTT
Source organism: Prosthecobacter sp. (assembly GCA_040081325.1). Taxonomy (GTDB): domain Bacteria; phylum Verrucomicrobiota; class Verrucomicrobiia; order Verrucomicrobiales; family Verrucomicrobiaceae; genus Prosthecobacter. Next base: position 2,685 of record JBEBGU010000135.1, on the reverse strand, counting down.
CCCCGATGGACAAGCGGTGGCCATCAAGACCGGTCTGGAAGATCCACGCATCATTTTCGCAGACTGGCTGGTGCGTCCGGACAATCCGTGGTTCTGCAAAAACTTTGCCAACCGCATCTGGAGCTGGTTGATGGGCCGCGGTATTGTACATGAGCCGGATGACTTCCGTGCCGACAATCCTCCGTCGAATCCCGCGCTCCTCACCTTTCTCGAAAAAGAGTTCGCCACTTCGAAGTGCGACATGCGGCATTTGTTTCGCGTCATCCTTAATTCGCAGGCTTTTCAGCTCTCCTCCATTCCAGCGCAGGACACGCCGGAGGCGGTGGCCAACTTTGCGCACTATCCGCTGCGTCGTCTGGAGGCCGAGGTGCTCATCGACGCGCTGAATCAAATCACTGGCACGAAGGAGCAATACAGCAGCCCGATTCCGGAGCCCTTTACCTTCATCCCAGAAAACGTGCGCGGCATCGCGCTGGCGGACGGCAGCATCACGAGTTCATTTTTGGAGCTGTTCGGCCGCCCGCCGCGTGACACAGGCTTCGAGTCGGAGCGCAGTCTTACCACCAGCCCCTCGCAGCGCCTGCACATGCTGAACTCCAGTCATGTGCTCGGCAAAATTAAAGCCTGCCCTCTCGTGACTGGCGTGAACAACAGCGATGATTCCGCACAGCTCGCCGACAAGATCTACCACACTGTGCTCTCGCGCCCGCCCTCAGCACAGGAGTTGGCGACGCTGAAGGCCCATGTGGCCGCTACCTACTCCGGCGGCAGCTCACTCGCCGCCGACGTGGTCTGGGCGCTCGTGAACCAACCTGAGTTTCTATTCAACCACTAACATCAAGCATGCCATGAACTCGTCATTCCTACCTTCACGCGACGTCGCGAACGATGCCGCCCGAATCGTTCAACGTCTCGGCGGCGCCCCCTTTTCTCGCCGCCAGGCCCTGCGCCGCGCCGTCTATGGCTCCGCTGGTCTGCTGTTAATGGAACCTTTCTCGATCCACGCAGCTCCGCGTGCCTCAGCCATAGCAACAGAGGGCAAAGCAAAGTCCGTCATCCAAATCTGGCTCTGGGGCGGCCCCTGCCACATCGACACCTTTGATCCGAAGCCCGAGGCAGGCCGTGAATACTCCGGCGCACTCGATGCGCCCATCGAGACAAACGTCAGCGGCATCAGGATCGGACAGCTCCTGCCACAGCTCGCGAAAAACGCGGACAAATACTCGCTCATCCGCAGCATGACGCATGGCAACAACGGCCACGAAACGGCCTCCTACCTCGTGCAGACCGGCCGTGCCTCCGAGCGCGATGTATTTCCAGGTCTCGGCGCTGTAGTGAGCTATTTCAAAGGCTACGATGCTGGCTACAAAGGTCTCATCCCGCCTTATGTCGTGCTCACGGAGCCGCAGGGTCGCTTTAGCGAGGCCGGCTTCCTCGGCCCGCGCTACAAACCCTTCGCCACCGGCGGTGATCCCGCGCGGACCCCCTTCGCGGTCGAGGGCATCGTCACGCCGGACATCACCGAGGAGCATCAAAAAGAGCGCCGTAAGCTGATGGGCAGCCTCAACACGCTCGGCGGTGCGTTGCCGGGAAATGCGACGCTCAAAACGGTCGTCGAGTCCGAGCAGCAGGCCTATGAACTCATTTTGGGCGACGCGGGCAAGCTCTTCGACCTCGGCCAGGAAAAGGACGAGATGCGCGATCGCTACGGCCGCAACACGTTCGGCCAGAGCTGCCTCATGGCTCGGCGTCTCGTCGAAAAAGGCGTCCCTTTCATCACCATCAACTACAAGGGCTGGGACACGCACAAGCAGCACTTCCAGATCATGAATCGCAAGCTGCCGGAGCTCGACCAGGGCCTCGCCGCGCTGCTGGCAGACCTTTCCGAGCATGGGCTGCTCGAAAGCACCGTCGTTTTCTGTACGGGTGAATTCGGGCGCACGCCGAAGGTGGCAAACGAATCACCTTGGAACGGCGGACGCCACCACTTTGGCGCGTGTTTCTCCTGCCTCCTTGCAGGCGGTGGATTCAAAGGTGGTCAGGTGCTCGGCAAATCGAACGCCACCGGCGAAGAAGTCGCCGAACGTCCGGTCTATCCCGCCGATGTCATCGGCAGCATCTACGGCCAGCTCGGCATCCCCGCCGACGCGCCGCTGCCGCATCCGCAGGGCACGCCCACCTTTGTCGTGCCCGGCAAAGACGAGCAGGTGAAGATGGGCGGGCTGCTGAAGGAACTCATTTAACCCCGAAACATCATGAAACTCCGTGCCTTGTTATGCCTGAGCGTGAGCGTGTTCGCGGCGGCGATCTGCTGCCGCGCGCAGCCGGCGCCACGCATGGGCTTCGTCTATCCTGCTGGCGGACAGATCAGCACCACGGTGGAGGTGCTCATCGGAGGTCAGTACTTTGATGAACAGGCCGAAATCATCGTCTCCGGTGAAGGAGTCAGCGCCAAGGTGCTCGAACACGACAAAATCCCGTCCGCGCAGGTCATCGACGACTACCGCGACCGTCTGCGTGAAGTGCAGCAGAAGCTTCGAGACAGCCGTCGTGCCGGTGAGGTGCCTGCGAACCAAAAGCTCGCCTTCATCCGCAAACTGCTCAGCGAAGCCGACCTCTCGGAGAAAAAACTCCGCCTGATGGTCGAGTACGACCGCAGGCGCACCGACCCGAAGCAGCAGCTCA
>JBEBGU010000134.1:0-8161 GCA_040081325.1 Prosthecobacter sp. | reverse complement strand
GGTTGCAGGTAGAAGCCGATCACGGGCAGCACCTCTGCCACGGCTCGGCAATGCGTGATGAGTTCGTCTTCCGAAGCTGCCTTCATTGCACCGAGACTGAGCAACCCGGCATCGTAACCCAACGTCTTCAGCAGTGAAGCCTCACGCACCGCCTGATCAGTCGCACCACAGATTCCGCCGATGCGTAAATGCCGCCGGTCATGTTTTAAATCAGCGCGGCGTAGTTCTTCGGCGGCGAGTTCGAGTACAGGCTTGAATAGGCTATGCTTCGATTCACGAATCGCAAACTGCGTGGTGGGGACTCCCACGGCCGCGCCGCCAGCACCGGCGGCGGTGTAGTAACGGAGGAGCGCGCGTTGTCGGCGCTCATCGAGACGTCGGGCTGAGTTTAAAGCCAGCGGACACGCGGGAATCACATGTCCCTGATTCAAAGAGGTTCTCAGGGCATCGATCTGCATGGCGGGTTATCCACTCCTCACCCCAACCCTCTCCTCTCGGAGGAGAGGGAGCCGGAGACGGATCAATGGTTGAAGTAGAACTCCTTGGAGTTCAGCAGAGCCCAGAAGACGTCTTCGAGGGCTGCCTGACGCTGATCGGCGGCATTGGCGAGAGTTTGCTGGATGGTCGTCCACTCTTTCTCTATCGGCATACGCCCGAAGACGCGGAGGTAGAGATCATCGACGATTTCGCGGTCGGTCTTCTTCTCCTGGACCAGCGTGGCGACCACTTTGCCCTGCTTGATGCGGTCATTGATAGCATCGCCATTCATGAGATGCAGGGCTTGGGAAAGATTGGGTTCCATCTTCACTTCGCAGGAGCAGACGGACTCACGCTTGGCCCGGCCAAAGGTGGTGAGGAAGTAATTACTCACAGCTCCGTCAGCGATCTGCACGGCACGGGCACCGAGCGGCAGGCCCTGGAATTTGTTAGGCGTGTCGGTGATCTGAGAGACGGCATCCAGCAGGATTTCGGCACGGACACGGCGAACCTGGGCGTGGGAGAAATTTTTCTTATCACCCGCGTTGGTTTCGTTGACCTTTGTGCTGCGCTGGTAGGTCATGGAGGTGCAGATGTCCTTCACGAGGCGGCGCATGTCGAACTTGTACTCAGTGAGTTGTTTGGCCAGAGCACTCAGCAGTTCAGGATTCGATGGCGGATTCGAGACACGCACATCATCGACAGGATCGACGATACCGACACCCGTAAAGTGAGCCCAGGTGATGTTGGCGATGTTGCGTGCGAAGTAAGGATTCTGAGGTGAAGCAAGCCACTCGGAGAGGATCTTGCGGCGATCTTCACCCGGCTTGATTTCGGGCGTGTCACCACCGAGGAACTTGGGCTTCATCACAGCCTGAGTCAGGAAGTGCTTCGATTCGCCACCTTTGCTATTGTAGATGATGACTTCCTGTGGGTCGTCTGTCTGCTTGCGTCCGATCTGGGAGAAGAATGCCTTGAAGCCATAGTAGTCATCCATGGTCCAGCGGTCGAATGGGTGATTATGACACTGGGCACACTGAATGCGCATGCCCATGAAAACTTGAGCGACGTTTTCGGTAAGCTTGAGCTGGTCGAGTTCCGTCTGGTAGAAGTTCACCGCAGGACTGGAGACCGTGCCACCTGTGGACGATACGAGTTCCTTCACGATCTCATCCAGTGGGATGTTCTTACCAATGCGCTCGGCGAGCCAGTTGTAGTAAAGCAGCGCGTTCTTGTAGAAGGGCGGTTGGTTATTGTTACCCGCGATGCCAGAACGAATCTGGAGTAGCTCGGCCCATTTCATAACCCAAAGTTCTGTGAACTCTTTGCGCTGCGTCAATGTGTCGATCAAAGCCTCACGTTTCTTCGGATTTGTATCGGCCAGGAAACTGCGAACGTCCGTTGTCTGCGGATACAGACCCACGACGTCAATGTAGGCGCGGCGGACATATTCTTCATCCGTGCAGACACCACTAGGCAGGATGCGCAGCTTGTGCAGATTTTCATCGACAAGCTGATCGATGTAGTTGGTCTCGACTAGCTTGGGTCGCTCATATTGGAGCTTGGCAGGAATGACGAGCACCTGGGCAGTGACGCTATAAACATTGAACCGGGCGAGCATGAATGCCGCGCCACGATCACCGCTGGTGACGAGGCCTTCTTTGCTGATACTGGCTGTAGGATCATTGTTCGACATGAACAGAACCAGCTTTGTCACATCGCGGTCCGTGCCGTCTGAGTAGGTGGCGCGCACGGTGATCTGCTGGGTATTTCCAGCACCTTCCAGGACGATTTGTTTGGGGTAAATTTCAATACCCGTGACTTTAGCAATGTCAGGCTTGTCATTCTGCGCACCGTTGGTGATCCACTCGATCATCGTCTTGTTGTATTCAGACTCAGGTGCGTAACATTGATTACCCGAATGCGGAACTGAACCGACAGCCTTTTCGATCAAGGTGCTGTCCTCTGGGATAGCGAGATTCACACGACGTCCGACCATCTCGCGTGTGATGCGTGTATAGTCGCCATCGGGGTCCATGCCAAAAAGGCTGATACGAAAACCATCCTTACCGCGTGCGGCACCGTGACAGCCACCCTGATTGCAACCGCCACGCAGAAAGATCGGCATTACATCGAGATGGTAGGAAACAGGTCGATCTTTCTTTCCGTCCTTTAAAGCGATGGGCGCTTTTACCGTCTGACCGCCGAGTGTGGCGACGAGTTCCGTAGCACCGACATCAGCGACGGGCTTGATGGTGTCTTCATCGAGTTTGACGAGAGCGCTGTCAGTGACTCGGAGATTGGCAAAACGCGTAACATCGCGTGTAGTCGCATCATTGAAGGAGGCCATGACGACGACGCGGTGGAAGTCGCGCTGAGTTTCGAGAGCGAATTTGTCAGGGAAGATTTCCAGCTTGGTGAGTCCTGGCAGTTTTGCATTAAGATCAGCCAGCGCCTTTAGCTCTTCAGCAGATTTATGGTGCATGACCAATCCCTGAGGCCACTTGGCACCTTCAGCAATCCAGCGCTTAAGAAGCTCCACGTCCTTGGCTGCAAGCGGGCCACCTTTGGGTGGCATGATGTCATCATGATCGGCAGGTAGGATGAGGCGCTTGATAAGTTCACTTTCAGCTGGTTTGCCAGCCACGAGGGATGCGCCGGACTCGCCGCCTTTCAGCAATGCTTCCGCTGTGTGCATAAGCAACTTGCCCTTTTCTTTAGCTGGGTTGTGACATTCCAGACACTTCGTTTCGAGCACCGCCTGAACCTGAGCGAAATCCATGGACGATGGTGCAGGTGTAGCAACGGCAGACGCGACAGGGGCTGGCACTACGACAGATTTTACTGCGGTAGGCGCCGGAGCAACGACAGGAACGGCGGGCACCGGATTGGCCAGTGCCGAACCGACGCCGATCTGGAGAGCTAGGCTAAAGTAGAGGGATGATTTCGAGATGCGAGTCATGGGGGTGTGACTTTGGGTTGGCATTATCTACGCTTGAACGGGACTGTTTTAAGCAAACGGGGCATTACTTGCTGCCAGCAGCCTCTTGGCGGAGTTGCTCAAGACGGGACAGCACTTTAGGTGCCGCAGGTTTGGCTTCCTCCTTGGGCTTATTTTGCGCGACGACAGCCGCAGCGGGCGGTGGAGCCACCACTTTACGCGAGGCATCAATGCGCAATACAGAACCAAGGGCGATGCGATGGGTCGTGGTGCCGCCAGTGACAGGCACATCGACTTGGACGAACAAATTCGCCTGCTTACCGATAGGCGACTTGTCGTGCGTCTTCACTTTGAAGCTTACTTCTTTGGTATCCTTGGTGATCTTCGCCGACTCAATCGGGATCGTATCTGGCACGCCGACGACCTGAGCCATTGCCTCGCCATTAAAAGGCAGCAGATGCTCCAGCTTCGCCACCATGATGGTTTCCTTACCCTGCTCCACCGCAGTGAGCGGAATGGCAGGCGCAGTCAAATAGGCCGTGGTGGTCGTGACCTCACAGAAGGGTGAGGCGTTATAGACACGGCCATTGCCAGCATCGACCTCGCCTTGCACCACAAATTTCCAGGTGCCAGCAGGCGCGTTTGCATTCGCATCGAGGACAAAGGCACACTCATTCTGGCCTTCTGGGATCGTCTGCTCACCTAGCACACTGACTCCGACGGGCTTCCATACCATGAGCACACGAATCGCAGTCTTGAAGCCTTCTTTGCGCTTTGCCACGACTTTGAGATTCATGACTCCGTTGTTTACCAGCGGCACTGCTGGCTTGACGATCTCAAGTGAGTAAGGCGCTTCTTCAACGACGGCGACGGGCAGTTTGTCTTCGATGTCGGTTAAGAAAATCGTGTTGCCAGAGCGCACGATGTCGAAGTCCTGACGCATCCTACCAATGATTTTCTGCGCTGGGTCCACGGGCTTCATCTGCATAGCAACGGTGCTGTGTCCGAGAGGCGCATCTGGCGCGGCTTCGAACAACAGTGGCATACTAGGCTGGTCTTTCGGCACGATGTCAGAGAGCATCTTGATGCCGGGCGGCAAGCCTGGGGCGTCAAACTTGAAATCACCGCTGACATTGCTTCGAGAGAAATTCTCCAGCAGCGCCATGCGCCCGCCGCGTGGCACGGCCATGAACTGGCGGTAGTTAGAGTCATTCACCGAATAGTTCGGAGAGGCAAAGGTCAGCTCAGGCTGGCTGGCGACCATCTCAATACGGTAAACAAAGTTAGGTCCACCACGCTCCAGATGATCTGTGACACGCACGTAGTAGTTACCATCGGCTGGCACTTTCAGCGTCTGCTTGCTATCGAGCCGACGACGCCCGCCACCGTCATCATTCCCACCCAAGCTGCCGCCTTTTTCATTGTACACATTCACGACGGAGTCCAGCGGTGAACCCAAGCTCTGCGCATAGGCTTGGATCACCACCTGCTGATCCTTTTTTAGCGGCACCTTGAAGTAGTCCACATCACCTGGTTTTTCGATGATGCCATTGAGTGCGATTGGCTCTCCCGTGGCTGTCGGCGTGGCCTTGGCTTGGTCTTCATTTGGCTCGACTTCCAGCGCATTATCAAAGGGCACCAAGCGGAATGGATTGCCCGAAGGAGCTGCCTCTTGAGTCTTAGAATACATCATGAAACCCGGATCGATGTCAGCAGGCAACTGAGCTTCTTCTTCAAAGAAACTGTCCTTCTCGATGAAGCGCACCTTCGTCTTCGAGCCAATCTTACCACCCGCAGGATAAACTACGTCAGGGCGGCGGAAGCTACCCACATGCAGACGGTAGTAATTGTTGCCACCACCGCGATACGATGACTCACGCATCATCACATAATAATCACCGTCATACTCGGCCACAAAAGAGCAGTAGCCGTCCTGGCGATGCAAGATCGTGTCATCAGAGAAAGCCTTCTCAAAGCGGTCCTTATCGAGGATCGCGATGTAAGGGTCAAAAGGCGTGTAACCCAGACGCAGACCATCGGCCTCGACACTGATTCGCTGGCCCTTTTTCGCGGTGATCTTGTAATAATCCACATCCTCATTCAGCACCACACCCTCGACCGTCTGATTAAACTGGATCACCTGAGCCGCCTCAATGTCTGTGTTCGGTTCTTTCTCGTCCACATTCGGGAAAGGCCCCACAAAAACCTGCCGTGCATGAGAGATGCCTGACTTCGTGCGGATACGCATCAGGTGATTTCCAGAGGGCACATCCGCTGCCACCGAAACGGTCACTGCCACCTTGCCCTTTTCCACTTTGTCCACGCTCTTTTGCACAAAGCCTGGCGAGAAAAAAATCAGACTCTCAAAGTCCTCTAGGCGGCTGCCCGTGACCGTCAGTTTCCAGTCCGTTCCCTTCTGTCCACCATTCGGAATGGTCGATGAGAATTCAGGATAAGCCGCACGCGCAGCAGGCACGCTAAGCACAAGACCAAGAGCAAGAATGTAGTTTCGGGGGGACATGATGATTTCCATACGGCCATTCTTTCCGAGAAATTTCGTTTTTGAGAAAATAGGGCCGCTCTATTTCCTGATCGAACTCAATTTTTAAGCTGCTCGGCGAAGCCACTGGACTACGGTCTTAGATTGCAAACTAACACGGCGTCATTTTGCACATCACAATCCATCCACTTTAGGTTTCCTCCACTGGCCTAGCCGCCCGCTCGCAGACGATGCGTGAGATGTTGTAGAGCAGACGTGAAGCGAGGTAGGGTGAGAAGCGGCGCAAGCGGCTGAGTTCGTCATAGTTGATCTTTAGCAGCTTCGCATCCGTACGTGCTGTCACATCCGCTGAGCGGCGCTGCTGAGTGACGAAGGCCATCTCGCCGAAAACATCTCCGGGCTGCATCTGTTTGAGAAGGACGCGGCCTTCGGGACTATCGACACTGGCTTCCAGCTCTCCTGAAAGCACCACATAGAGTGAGCTACCGACATCTCCCGCCTTCACGGGCACCTCGCCCGCGCGATGCTCCACCACATTCGAGGCCAGGATCAGCCGCCGAGCCTGCCAGCCACTCAGACCGGCAAAGAAGGGCGAGGTCTCGATCAAGGAGCGTCGCACATTCAAACCGAGCACATCCCACAAAGTCACGATCCGTGTGCGGCCAAACATGACTGGCGTGACGATCATGTCCGTAATGAGACCGAGCACCATGACGCCCGAACTCAGCAAGCCGAACTCCCGCACCGGCTGGAAGCTGGAAAGGCCGAGCACGGCAAAGCCAGACGCGAGAGCGATGGTGGTCGTGGAGATGGGCGCGAGTTCCTCACGAATTGCGACCTCAATGCCCCGCCGCTCGTCCTTCAATTCGCGGGCCTCGCGGTTGAAGCGCACGAGCAGGTGCAGCGTGTCATCCACCGCGATGCCGAGCGTGATCGCTGCGACCATGCAGGTGCCGACATTCAGCGGAATGCCAGCGATGCCCATGATGCCAAAGATCATCGCCACGGGGAACACATTCACGATGAGTGTGATGACACCGCAGCGCGCGGAAAGGAAGAGCCCCCACACGATGAGGAAGACCATGACCATCATACTCCCGAGCGACGAGATCTGACCACTGGTGATCGACTCCGTCGCCGTGGCTACGAGCAACGCACTGCCGGTGAGCGTATAGCTGTTCGTATTGAAACTGCGATCATCCATGATCGCGCGGATCTCACGTTCCAGGGCTAAAAGACGACCTGAGTCGGTGAAATCGCAGCGCAATTGCATGCAGGCCTGTGAGTGATCCGGCGTCAGGTAGGCCTGGTAATCTTTGGCATGAAGAAAGAGCATCATCTGCTGCACCGCCGCCGCTTCATCCGGCACACGCTCGAAGCGGGCGTCACCACCCCGGAGTTGCGAGTTCATGCGCGACAGCAGATCGGCAAAGGAGGTCACGGCGGAGATGCCATCAACTTTACGCAGCCGCGCAGCCACGGCTTCGAGCTGCTTAAGCGCACGCGGTTCCAGGAACTCGCCGCGATCTGCCTGAAGCGTGAGATTGAGCATGGTCAGACCGGCGAGCTTTTCAGTCACTGCTGCATCGCGCACCCGCACGGGTGAGTCGGGGCGGATGAAAGAGTGCAAATCATTCCCCGCACGGATGCTGCGTGCCTGCCACAGCGCCGTCGCGCAGATGATTGCCAGCACGATCATGATCGCCCGTGTGTGTGCCAGCAGGAAGCTCACCAGCGCTGAAGCGATGCGCGCCGCCCAGCCTTCATCATTGGCAGAAACACTGCCAGCACGCGGCATCATGAATGGCAGGAGCATCCGCAGCAGCGCGGGCAGAAAGAACATCGAGATCAAGAAGCGCCCGCTCATGCCGAGCGTGGCCGCCATGCCGAAGTCACGCAGGATCGGCAGTTCATTCAGAGCCGTGGTGGCAAAGCCCAACACCGTGGTGCAGGACGTGAGCATCATCGGCAGAGACAGGCTTTTCACCGTGGCCTGCATCGCCGCCGAGCCATTCATTCCTTGTCTCAGATGATCGCGGAACTCATGGACGAAATGCACATCACTCGTGGCTCCGATGATGACGATCAGCGCGGGCAGGATCGAGTTCAGGAAGTTCACTGGGATGCCCAGCACCTGCATCAACGCCATCGTCCAGAGGATCGCCACCGCTGCATTGATGATCGGGATGATGCCCGCCCAGAAGCTCCGCTGCGTGATCGTTAGCAGCACGAGTACAATCATC
>JBEBGU010000133.1:0-8166 GCA_040081325.1 Prosthecobacter sp. | reverse complement strand
TCGTAGGGCCTGGCTGGGTAAGTTGGCGGTGGTTGGCAGTGGTTGAGGTAGCGCAGGGGAAGTTGGTGGCGGTGAGCGTTTTGAGCTGTTTTGCCGGAGCTTGAGGGGTGGCTATTCGGAGCCTCAGGGGTGGTCAGCCGGAGCCTTTGGGGTACCGATGACCAGCCTCAGGGGTACCGATGACCACCCCAAAGGCTGGTCATCGGGTGCCTGAGGGGTGGTTGGCCGGAGCCTCTGAGGTGGTAGCGGTGTGCCCGAGGGGTGGTGATGCCCTGCCTGTGGGGTACCGATTGGGTGCTCTGGGGGTGCCTGTGGGTACCCTTTGGGGTGCCGATACCCTGCCTGAGGGGTACCGATGGGGTGCTCTGGGGGTACCCATGACCACCCTTGAGGGTGGGTACCCCCTCCCCAAGGGGTACCCCTCATCAGCCTACAAAGTGCTCATTTCCAGCGTTTTAGCGCACTCGGCCAGTTTTGAGCCTGGAAAACTGCGGCTCGGCTGCTGCGAGTCAGTCTCAAGGAGTGGGCGGTGCGGGTGACTCTGGCTCTTCTTCGTCACCGCTGACGCCGGGGAAGCGCTCTTTGAGGTCATCATAGATCGTGTCGGCTCCCAGCACGTCGCGTCGCGCGGCCTGCTTCACCGTTTGGTAAAAGGAAATGTCGGCCATCCAGACCTCACTGCCGACGAGCAGCAGGGTGTCATCGAACTGTTCGCAGAGCTTTTTGACCTCGCGAAAGAGATCGGCAAGCACGAGGCGCAGGGCGCGGTCTTTGGCCACTTCCGCGACGACGACAAAGGGCGGCACCAGATTCGGCGCAGAGGCCATGTAGCTGGCACATTGTTCGTCGAATTGCAAAGAGGCGGCCCCCAGTTTCGGGAGCTGGATTCGCTCATCTTTCGTTAGGTTGATGAGAAAGGGCAGCAGGGCCTTGATCTCGGTGAGTTTTGTCATGATGACTGTCTTGTTAGCGGCGGTCACTTCAGCGCTGATTCGGTTGTCGTTAGGCATGGTCGTGGTGGTGTTTGAGTTGGGCACATCCCCGTCCCATGTGAGTGCGTCTGCTTCCCAAAAAAGAGCTGCATCTGCGGAGTCCCAAGTGAGCGGTTGTGCCATGTGGCCACAGTGAACCGGGTTTAATTTTGGTCATTTCCGAACAGGTCGGAACAGAGTAATTGACAGCACCGCAGCCTTTCGATTCGGGCGCGTATTTATGCGGAAAATCCCTCATCGCCAACACACTTCGCTTAATGTTCGTTGCAGTGCTCTTGGTTATGCCTGAGTGAAGCCTCACGACAGCTTGAGACATTGCTGCAAAATTGTTCTTGGCATTGCGGTCGTGCTCCACTAAAAACTGCGCCGTCGTTGCCGTGAACAACGACACTCTTTCTTGATGTAACCAAACTTACTCTGACATAAACCAATTTGCGCGCTGCCCGAGAGGGCAGCAGGGCTGCCTCGAAAACCGCTAATTTAACTCGTAGCCGCGCATCCGATAAACAAAGGGAAACCGCACCCGACTGGGGCGCGGTCTGATCTGCGCCTTATCGGATGGGCGCTTAGCGGTGCCTCGAGGCAGGGTGCGACAGGTCGCGCCCTCTCTATTTCAGAGATGCCCATGATGGCTGATAATCACTTCTGATATTCACGATGAAAACAAACCAAACTTCACGGTTGGTCCTGCTAGCTGCTGTCATGGCAGCACCCCATTTATCCGCTCAAACCGCGGAGCCAGTAGTGCTCAGCCGAAAGGTGGTCGATACGGCGGATCATAAGATCATCTTTGAGCGTATCGCGCCGCCTGTAGCGGCGATTGCCAAAACGCCATTGGTGGTAAATGCGGCTAACTCGTCTGCTGGCACGGGTGGTAACACGGGGCCGAAACGCCGAGCTTGGAAGGCTATCGCGCTTTCCTGCACGGTGTACAATCATGAATTCACGGAGCTGCGCTGGCATGATGCGGCGGGCGCAGAGTTTGTGGTGTGGAGTAGCATCGACTTCTCGCCTTTCATGGGGCGCAGTGTCGGCGGCTTTGATCAGGATGCGGTTCATTTTGAATTGTTTCTTGGCTTGAGTCATGTGGGTGCGGCGGCGGCTTCTCTGGCGGCTTTTCATGCGCTGACGCCACCAGCGGGCACGGCTTCATGGTATGTGATCCGCAGTGCGCCGGAGTCAGTGCCCGCAGATGCGTTTGCTGGACTGGATGCGCTGCACCGTCACTACGATGAACATAAGGCGGAGATCATCGCCGATCATGAGCAGGTGAAGGCAGCGAATGCGGCGCGAGAGGCCTATGATAAGGCGCATCCGCCGGTGAAGCAGGACACGGTCATCCGCTTCTGGCCGATCCAAAGTGTGCTTCATGGCGTGTCGGCTCCAGCAACTCTCAACACGACGGAGGGTGCGCCATGAGTCATTCTTCCAAACTTTCGCTGCGGTTGTGCCTTCTGGTTTCGACCTTCGGATTTCTGAATTTGTCATTCAGTCTGGCGCAAACGATCACGGCTCCGAATGAGGGGCTTCAACTGACGCCGACGGCTCCGAGCAGCCGAACGATGTCGTGGTTTGGGCAATCGGGGCGGACGTATTTTGTGCAGACTTCGGCGACGCTGAGGGCTGACTCTTGGACTTACATTCCGTTTATTGAGTTGGGCACGGGTGCGGTGATTCAGTGGGGTTTTCAGACGGGTGAACCCAGTCTGTTTCTGCGTCTTCAGCACACGAATCAAAGCTTCACGGGTGCGGCTGGCGATGCGGACTTTGATGGGGATGGCCTAACGAATACGCAAGAGTTGCTATGGACTCTGACGGACCCGCTGGATGTGGATAGCAATGACAACGGCATCAATGATAAAAATGAAATCGCCGACAGTGATGGTGATGGCGTGAACGATGCGGAAGAGCGCGCTCAAGGCACGAATCCCTTTGATGCGGCTTCATCCGTCTTTGCGCTGACCGGCCTACGGCTTTCGACTCCGCTGGAGAACTAACCAAGCGTCATTCTAAATATCTCGATGAACACTTTGATGATTCGTGGCGCTTATTCGCCCACTGCTGTGCTGCTTCTGTTGAATGCGGTGTTGTTGTTTACCACTCTGCCTTTGTGCGCTGAGGAGGGCACTTGGGATGAGATTCCAGACACTCGTCATAAGGAGACTGTGGGCCGCTGCTACTATGAGAAGTGGATGGAACAAAACTCTGTCACCATGGAGGAAAGAGAGCACTCGGAAACCATCTCGTGTCAGGAAGATTGTGAAGATAAAGATGATAAAAAATCGACAGGTGGTGCGCCGTCGATGCCGATGTTTGATAGCATGGGTTTAGGTGGTGGCTGTTCAACATGCGGTTCTGATTCAAACTTGTTTTCGACCCCTTCATGGGTGCCTGATCCTGAGTCTCCGCTGAGATATGATCCGTGGGGTGATCTCCAACCTGCTGAAGCTTGGATGTCTGATCCGGTCGCTAGCGCGTTGACGTTTGCACCGCGCTTGTCTTTGGGTGAGTCAAGCTATGGGACGCGCATGGGGTATCTGGCGGTGGCACCTGATCTGATCTATGCGCTGCCCGGTGATCCTCTGGGATTAGCGGACGTGCAGGCAGTGCTGCCGACTTCACTAGGCACGATGGAAACACAGGTGGCTTCTGGCTGGCGGCTTGATCTTGTTTATTACACACAGCTTCCGACTCAGCAGTATGCCACACAGGATACGGTGTTCGAGTTGCGGCAGCAGCTTGACGGCAGTCTCATGATCTTGGCTTTTCGGCGCGCTGAAACGCAGGTGGTGGCCGGGGATACGTTATTACAAGTACCTGCTGACTTGGCCGCGATTACCGTGCTTAAAATGACTCGTGAGTTGCTGGATGATTATCCCGCTTTTAAATTGAAAGGTAGTTATCTGGGCAAGCCGTATGAGGCGAGTATGGGTGCGATCCAGATGGCGTCAGGCTCGGCAAGTTTGCGTGAAGAGAATGGTGTGCGCAGTGAAATGATCGACACCGCTATGGTTGATCCAGCGGACATTGATGGCATCGGGCGCTTACGCAGCACGCGGCAGTTTCGGCGTGATCCTTCCTCTGGCACATGGGTGCTGACGAGTGAGCGTTTTGTGAAAAGTCGCACGCTGATCAATGGTCAGGAAGTGGCTGTGGAAGATGAGGTGGTGACAACGGATGTGGCACCACTCATCACGACCTACACTTATGATGAACTGGAGTTCGTGAACAATCACCTGAACAAGTCTTACGGTCGTCTTGCTAGTCAGACGAACCCAGATGGCTCATGGGTGTGCTATGAGTATGATGAAGAAGGCCGCCTCTGGCGCACGATGAGGCCATGGCTCAACGCTCCAGCAACGGCTGCTGAGGCGACGCCAACTAACTGCCAGATGGAGACGATTTTGTACACTCCGCAGGTAGGAGTTCTCGTTCAAGCAGAGCGGTCTTCGGAAACTCATATCTTGGGCATTCTGATGTCCAGCAAGAGCACGATTTGCACGGACCTAAACTTTGGCAGTAACGATGGCATGCGGGTGACGGATGTGGTGACGCATCATCGGCTAAACTCAAGTGGCAGTGTGGTGGTGTATGACGAGACAAGCATGAAGGACTACCTCATCTTGCCAGATCATCAGAGCCGACTGGTGATGAGCACGGCTGCCTCTGGCACAAAGACAGTGTATGATGAGGAGGCAGGCACACTGAATGTGAATGGTACTTTTACTCCGAGTGTGAATGGTCCGCACCATGCGCGCTACATTTGGAGTCATCTGACTTCAGAGGCCCAGGCGGAGTCTGGACACAGTATCAAGACCACTCAGTATGTGGATGCGGTCGGAATGGTCATGCGCGAGCTAAAAGCTGTGGCTGTCGCAACCGGCGCGTATGCCAGTGTGACGTATGCTAGTTATGACGGCACTAGGTTTGTGTATGATAGCAAAGGGCGTCTGTCGCAGACGCTCCGCTTGGATGGCACGCTGGAGCATTCTTACACGTTTGAGTCGGTCCTGGAAAACGAAGAGCTGGTTGGAGAAAACGAGATCCACATTGATGGTCATGGCACAAGAACTGAAACGCGGCGCAATCTCCAGGGTGAGATCATTTCCGCGAAACAGCCTGTTAAATCCACGACGGTTTTTTCTCCCTTTCCAAATAGCACGCAAATGACTGCGACGGTGGATACTCGATTGGAAAAGAACACGATCACGGCGCACGAGACTCTTGCTGGGGTGGTCATGATGACCCAGAGCATCAGCAATGAAATAGCTCCACCTCAGATCACGGCACGCTGGTTGGACGCCGCCGGGCGCACAGTGAGCGCCTTGGAAAATGGGTCTGTGACTGAACATTCATACCCAGAAAATGGGCGTGTGCATGTGAGCACGGCACCAGGATCTAGGACTCATATCGTGCGGCACTATCGTGACGGACAGATGCAAAGTGTCACCGGCAGCGGCGTGGTGTCCGAGCACCATAGCTTTACTGTGAATGCTGATGGCACCATCACAGAGACGACGCACAGCGGAGCCGAAAACTCGCTGCGCTGGCGTAGTGTAACGCGGGACTATTCGGGCGCAGTCTTGAAGGAAGTCTCACCCAATCCAGAGAACCCAACTCAAACGATCACTGTCGCTTACTATCATGACGACGCTGGTCGTTTGGTGAAAGTGCAGCGTCCAGGAATGGCCAATGAACTCACGACTTATCGCACCAATGGCGAGGTGTATCAGCGCGGGCTGGACTTGAATCAAAATGGAACGCTCAATGTCGCATCAAATGACACGCTGACGGAGATGGACAGCTATGTCGAAATCGATGCGCAAGGTAAAGGCTGGCAGGTAGCAACTCAGCATGTTTTGACGGAAGCGGCTGGCCTTCCCTATACAACCGCACTGATGCGCACGACGAAGCGTAGCTTGGGCACTGGCTCTGCAAACATTCTCAAAGTCACCGAGCCAGACGGCACCACGACGACGACAACGACACAACCTCAGCGCAGTTTGGGTGTCACGACGGTGTCCTACAATAGCGGTAGTCAGAGCAACCCTCTTGTTGTTTTGGAAACGCAAATACGTGGACTACCTGTGATTCGCAAAGATCTAGTTCAGGGTCGAGTGACAACGCTAAGTTACGATGTATTTCGGCATCTGAAGTCCCGAATGCAGCGTGGTAGTTCACCGGGTAGCGACTTGGAAACCTATCTCTACACAGCCGCAGGTGAGCTGTACAGCTATGCCCGCAATGGCGTGTCCATGCAGAGCAGGCTGCAATATCCGCCCACCCACATCCATGCAGGTAAAATCCAGCGCATCATCGACACTGTCAACGGAGGCATCACCGACATCGACTACAATGCCATCGGTTTAGAAACCACCCGTACTGGAACAGGCACCTATGCCCAAGAGCGTGGCTACACGGTCTGGGGAGAACCGGAAACACTCAAGACGTGGCGCGCGGTAGGAGTGCCGCCTGACGTGACCACATGGGCATATCAACCGGCGACAGGATTGCTGCTTTCAAAGACTGACGCTGCCAGTCACGCCACACTCTACACGAATGATCAGGCGGGCCGCGTGAAGACACGCACCAATGCGCGCGGCATCGTCACTACCTACTCGTATGACGGCGCAGGGCGTCTCACGGGTATCGATTACTCGGACAACACGCCGGATGTCACTCTCCAACTCGACCGCGCCGGGCGTGTCGTGCAGGCCACAGATGCCACTGGCACACGCATCGTTAGTTACGCCGATGCGTTACCCGGCGGGCAGGAAAGCCGCGTGACATGGGCTGTGGGATCGCTCCTGCCGCAGTGGGATTTTCTACGCACTTCTGCAAACCACCGCCGGAATGGCTGGCTCGTGGCTCAACGTGGCGTGGCTCAAAGCCAAGTGCAGGAAACCTACTGGGCCGAAAGGCTGGCAGGGGTGGAATTTGCCGAAGTGCTTTATCGGTCAGCAGAGTTCAACTTGGGGCATCGGTGGTCCACTGAAGCGGCCGAGGATAGTATTGGGTACAGTGGCAGCCAATTCTGGCTTTCAAGCTTTCATCTTCCACCGGCTTCTGAGAACGATGCAGTATCTAACGCCAGCCCGCTAACTCAACTCAACTGGCGGTCAGGCACCAGTCCCTACGATGAAGATCAGCAACCCTTCATGAAGCTAGAATTCACGCGCTACGGCGGCTACGGCCCCATGGTGCAGTCGCAAAAAATACGTAGCGCCAATGGACTCAGTGCCATCACCGAAACGGAAGATGAACACAATGTAGAAACTAATTACCGATACAATGCGCGTGGCGAAGTGCGGGACACCACACAAATCGCTGGCACCTGGGGACTAGCCAGTCGGCTCCTGCCGGGTGGTGTGCAGCGCTACAATTATGACGGCATCGGCAATCGCTCGACAGCAAGCCAGTCCAAGCTCGACTCCACACTTTCACAAGCCAACGCCAGCACCGAAGCCCGCCAGAGTGACACCTACACCCCAAATGCACTCAACCAGTACGACAGCATCACGCGCGAGAACCCGCTGCTGCGTCTGGTGCAGGGTGAGGCGCGAACCGACACCAGCCTAACTGTGAGTCTGCTCAATGGAACGAGCACGCAAGCCCTCACCGTGGCGCGTGTGGTAGCAGGTGAGAAACCCTTCGTTGCCGAAGCCTCGGTGGATGTATCCACAGGACCGCAATGGCGCAAGCTGAGTATCCAAGCGACACGCAGCGGCATCGGTCCAAACGGAAGCGCACTGACCGCCACTCGTGAAGGCTGGATGTTCTTCCCACCGCAAAGCGAGAGCCTAACGTATGATCTCGATGGCAACCTCACCGCCGACGCACACTGGACCTATGCATGGGATGCCGAGAACCGCCTCATTGCCATGGAAGAGAAAACCATCGCAAGCGACGGACCGTCACGGAAGAGATTAGAGTTCACCTACGACCACCTCAGCCGCCGCGTCCGCAAACTCGTCCGCAGCGCTGAAGGCGTGGCAGCGAATGTGGCATCAACGAATTGGCCCGTGACAAAAGACCGCCGCTTCATCTACGATGGCTGGAACATGATCGCTGAAATTGACGCCAGTATCACCGACGGCTCACTCGCCCTGTTCCGCAGCTACGCCTGGGGTAATGACCTCAGCGGCACCTCGCAAGGCGCAGGCGGAGTCGGCGG
>JBEBGU010000132.1:0-8169 GCA_040081325.1 Prosthecobacter sp. | reverse complement strand
GCACGATGGGCGTTTGGTCTTCACCATCGGGCGAACAGCGAACCGCGAGGCCGAACTCCTTCGCGCTGCCGGGTTCGATGAGCAGGCGAAGCTCCAGGTTGTCGCCACGAATGTCGTCGAGCGTGACTTCGCGTGCGGCGCTCACTTTGAGGTCAGCGTGGCGACGTTCGTCGTAGCGCAGCGATTCGAGTTCGGGTGCGGGCTCTATTTTCAACTCGCCATCGTCATGCAGCGAAAAGAGTCGCGGCAGCGTGGCCACGGAGCCCCAGCCTTTGCTCGTGGCTCCTTTGCGAGCCTCACGCACCCAGCCCCAGAAAATGCGGCGGCCTTTCGCATCGAGCAGCGTCTCTGGCGCAGCAAGATGACCGCCGGGCCAGTTCATTTTGCCATGGCGCTCCGGCGTGAAGCGCTCCGCCTTCGCGTCCCAGGTGCCGATGTAATACTGCGCCTGGAAATACGGCATGTGCGTGTGCATGAGCAGCATGTGCTTCCCCTGCTCGATGGGATAAAAATCAGGGCACGCACAGTCCTCGATCTCAGTGGTCCACTTGCGGTCGGATTGGTAAAACGGGCCGCGATATTCCCACTTCAGCAGATCACGCGAGCGATACAGGCTCGTCGTGTCGCCCTCGAAGCCGTGGCGTTTGTTTTTGTTGCCGATGAGCGCGTAGTAGAGATCGCCTTCCTTCCACGCGAAGGGGTCAAAGATCACGACTTCCTCCGGCGCACCTTCGAGCGGGATCACCGGGTTGTCCTTGATCGGCTGCCATTCGATCAACTCGGGATCGTCCGCATTCACCGGCTTTGCGATGGCCGTGCCTTGGCCGGGGATGTGGTAGATCAGCGTCGGAACGTCTGCGCCGTCGATCATGTCGCCGCTGTAGAGCCCTTTTGGCTGCGAGCCATCGAACACCGGTCGCAGCGACGTGCCGTGATACACCCAGTGCACGAGATCCGCGCTGGAGGCATGCGTCCACTCCTTGCGATTCGTGGCGACATCACCGCCGCTCAAAACCGTGGCCGCGTCCGGCGCGATGAGGCTCTGGAAGAACACATGGTAGCGACCTTTCCAAAACACCGTGCCGTTGATGTCATTCCACACGCCATCCGGCGTGCCGAGATGCCAGCGCGGACGCAGTGGATCGCTTTGAACCTGCTCCCGCAGTTCGCGAGCCGCGCGGAGTTTATCGACGAGCTTCAAATCATCGCGCCCGGTGACTTTCTCGATCTCTCGGAGTCGCCCCACGTTCTTTTCCGCAATCGCCTTCGCTCCACCGCTCAGCGCCACCACCTCCGCATCGCTCAAGGCCCGCGTCCACACCGCCGCGTGATCCACCTGGCCGCGCATCGCCTTCCCGAGCGTGAAAGGCAGCTTGTTCTCCGCCCGCAAATGCCCCGCGACCTTCACCGAGCCCGCCGCCACGCCATCGACGAAGAGCATTAGCCTCGCGCCGTCGAATCGAGCGATCACATCATGCCATCCGCCCTTCGTGATGCTCTCCAACGGCACCGCCAGCCGACCCGCGAGTCCCTTTTTCTCCTGCACGCCCAACTCAAAGCCCAGTTCGCCCTTGTTCACATGCAGATTGAACAAGGTCACCGCATGCCCGCCATGCCGCGCAAATACCTCGCCGCTCTTCCACGCCTCACCACCACCCCGCACCCGCAGCAAAACCGTCATCGCCTCTCCCGCGATGCTCAGCGGCCCCTTTTCGCCGATCACCTCCGTCAACACACCACCCTCAAACACCGCCACCTTCCCATCGCCACCTCGTGCCAGTGATTCCTCGCGCTCCTTGCCCTTCAAATCGACACCGACCTTCACCGCGCCATCCGCTTTCATCGTAACGCCATTCAAAGCCGCAAAGCCATCCAAATGCCAAACAACGGCTGCGTCTTTGAAGATGTCCTTTGGCTCGATGGCATGAGCGGTGAGCGAAAACGCGAGAGTGAGGCTTAAAAGGCGCGTGAGCATAAAATGAGGCTGTGGGAGTGGTTCTCAGTTCTTCTTTGAAGTCGGCCAAGCGGACTTCAACTCGTGCACATCGAGTGACACGATCTTCGCTTCACCACCAGATGCTTTGAGCCTCGGTGCGAGGCGGGCTTCGGCGTTGGGCATGTGCTGGAAGGCGCCGAACTTGAAGCCGTGGTCGGTGAAGATTTCGATGAGGTTGTGGTCGCTGAGGAGGCGGAGGTCGAGGCGGCCTTCGCGGATGGGCATCGGCATGCTGGCTTTGCCGCTGGTGAGTTTTTGCTTCTTCACGTCGATGACGAAGGGCGTGCCGCGCAGGTCGAGCGTGATCTCGGTGGCGGTGCCGACGTCGATGACGGCGTGGAGATCGAAGAAAGGCGTCTGCACGTCGCGGAGGGGATCGCTTTGCGCATTCAGCACGCCCGCGGGGATCGCGTGATGCTTCGCGCGGAGCGTTTCGATCTCGCGCACGGGCTGCCAGACGAGACGCGGGCCGCGACCGGTGTTTCGCAGCGTGATCTCGCAGGGGATGTTCATCATCTGTGCGAAGGGTATGCCAGGGAAGAAGTTGTCGCCCATCTTGGCCCAGCCTTGCTGCACGACGCGGCCATCGCGCATGTCGCTGTAGTTTTGACCGGCGTAGTAGGCGCTGCCATACGGGCCGTGCAGCAGATCGCTGGTGCGCGTGAAGTTCCGCCCGTCGAAATCGCCGATGAAATACTCGCCGAGACCGCCGTGGACGATCCACTTCGTCTTTTCGGTGCCTTCGATCTTCATCGGGAAAAGATCCGGGCACTCCGCGAAACCAATGACGCTGCCTTCGCGCTTCCACCGTTTCAAATCGGGCGAGGTGAAGAAGACAAACTCGCCCGTTTTACGCTTCGGGTCCTTCGGATCGATGGGCGGGAGCTTTTTGCCCTTCTCGGTGCAGTGCAGGATCATGACCCAGCGCTTCGTGGGCTCGTGCCAGAAGACTTTGGGGTCGCGATTGTTGTGCGCCACCTCCGGCAGCACCGGATTGCCCGCATACTTCGTCCACGTGCGACCTCGATCATTGCTGAAGGCGAGCCGTTGATCGCGCGGCGGTCCGGTGGCGGTGTAGATGAGCACGAGTGGCGGTTCTTTGCCGGTCTGAAAGCCGGTTGTGTTCTTCCAATCCACCACGCCGGAGCCGGAGAACATCATGCCCTCATCCTCCGCATGTATGGCGATGGGCAGCTCCTCCCAGTGCAGGAAATCGCGGCTCACCGCATGTCCCCAGCTCTTGCTGCCGCTTTTCACGCCGTAGGGATGCAGTTGGTAAAAGAGATGATGCTCGCCGTCGTAGTGTAGCAGCCCATTCGGGTCGTTCAGCCGCCCGCGCATCGACGTGAAGTGAAACTGCGGCCGCCACTGTTCCGCATACACCGGCACGCTCGTCTTGATTTCATCGCCACTCTCGATGGCCGCGATCACCGCCGATGGTCCGCGCAAAATCGCCGCCTGTCCCTTCCACGCCGTGACATCGAGAAAGACATAAAAGTCCGGCTTCTTCTCACTCGTGAACTCGATCTCAAACTCCCGCACCTTCTTCCCGCCGACTTCCAGCTTCACG
The DNA here is from genome assembly GCA_040081325.1 of Prosthecobacter sp. Classification (GTDB taxonomy): domain Bacteria; phylum Verrucomicrobiota; class Verrucomicrobiia; order Verrucomicrobiales; family Verrucomicrobiaceae; genus Prosthecobacter. The sequence goes on along the minus strand of JBEBGU010000132.1, from coordinate 4,603 downwards.
AGCTGCTTCGGCGCATCTTTGCACACCGGCAGATTCAGCAATCGTGCATCAAGGGTGAGTGAGCGTGTGGCTTCCTTCTGTGCATGGGCTTGAGCGAGGCACAAAAGAGCGATGAGGAGATGGCGCATGGGCATGGTGGTAGAGTCGAGTGGCACTCGAATGGTTTGGAGAGGATTCGGCTTCGATGAACAATCGAAGCTACTCGGCAATCGGCTTCGTCGTGAGCTTGGCGGGATCGAGGACGACATGCTTCACCTTCGCCCGCTTCCAGGTGTAGGTGATGTGGACGAGGCCGTCTTTTGTTTGGATGATGGCAGGATAGCTGAACTCCTTCTTCGGCTCGTCTTCAAAGACCAGCGCGGCTTCCCAGGTCTTGCCATCCTTGCTCACGGCGAGGTTCAGCGGGCTGCGGCCTTTGGAGGTGTGATTGTAGATGAGCAGATGGCGGCCATCGGCGAGCGTGACGGCATCGGTGCCAGAGTTCGGATTTGGCAGATCGGTGAGGGAAATCTCACCCCAGGTCTTGCCAGCGTCCTCAGAGGTGATTTGGAAGACTTTGCCCTGACGCGTGCGGCCCACGGCTTGCAGCTTGTCGCCGCCGAGGAAGAGGATGCTCGGCTGGATGGCACCGACCTTCAAACCATCGTGCAGCAGTTCAGTGCGTGTCCAGGTTTTGCCGAGATCGGCGGTGCGCTCGAAGTAGATGGCCCAGGCGCTGGGCTTTTCATCGGTTTCGTTGCTCGTGGGGCAAAGGATGTCGCCATTGGGCAACTGCACGGGCTTGTTCTTGATGGGGCCGAAGATGCCCTTCGGCAGCTTTTGAGCCGCGGACCATGTTTTGCCGCCATCGACGCTCGTTTTGAGCTCCCCCCACCACGTGCTCGGCGATGGGCCGACTTTATAGAAAAGCATCAACGGTGCTTCACGCGGCTGAAACAGCACCGGATTCCAAGTGGGATGACGAGAGCCGTCTGCCTGCACGCCATTCGCTGTTTCGACACTCTCCGTCCATTTCCCATCAACGAGGCGCGAGACCCAGATGCACACATCCGGGTTCTTCTCCGCCGTGCCGCCGAACCAGGCCGAAACAAGGCCCGTGGGCGTTTCCGTGATCGTGGTGGCGTGGATCTGCGGGTAAGGGCCGGTGTCGTAGATGTACTCGGTTTTCAAAATGGCCGGATCAGCCGCGAGTGCGATGATGGGAAAAAGGGAGGCGAGGATTGCTTTCATGGTTGGTGGGAGTTCAGGAGATCAAACCGAGGTTGACGAGTCTTTCACGAATGGTGGCGCGCTCGGCATCACGGAAGCGATGGAAGGGTTCGGCCATGTGGTCTTCGCAGATGCCGAGGAGGCTGAGGGCACATTTGAGGCCTTTGATGATAGCGCTCTTGTGCCTGCCGACGGTGTAGATGCTGCCCGCGAGTTGCATGACTTGCGCGTGGAGTTCGCGGGTGCTCTTCAAATCCTGTGCGGCAGCGGCTTGATACATCTCGACATAGAGTTTGGGATGCAGATTGGCACCGCCATTGATGCCGCCGTGGCCACCGAGCAGCACGGCCTCGGCGGTGAGCTCCTCGGGGCCGACCAGCACACTCCAATCGGCGCGTTGTTTGGCGACTTCGATCAAGCGATGGAAGTAGATCATGTCGCACGAACTGTCTTTGACGCCGCAGACGCCCGGCATATCGAGCGCACGTCGCACGAGGTCAATCTCGAAGCTGACCTTCGTCAATCCGGGCATGTTGTAGAGAAAGAGTGGCAGCGGCATCTCGGCGACGAGATCCTGCACATACTCCAGCATCTCCGGCGGCGCGGCGGGAAAGTAATACGGCGGTGCGAGCACGACATGCGTGGCTCCAGCGTCGGCGGAGTATTTCGCGAGGTTCACGCTTTCGGTGAACGACGTGTCCGTGATGCCGACGAGCACAGGCACTCGTCCGGCGGCTTGTTTGCAGGCACGTTCGATCAATTCGCGGCGCAGCCGGTAGCTGAGGCTCGGGCCTTCACCTGTGGTGCCGAGGATGAAGAGACCTGACACACCGCCACTGATGAGATGCTCGATGAGCCGCTCCAATCCGGCGGAGTCGAGCGTGTCGCGATCACGCAAAGGAGTAATGAGCGGTGGAATGATGCCGCGAAGTGGCTGGGGCTGGGACATGGCTGACAGGAAACTTGGAAGCCACGGGAAGTGCAAGACATGCGTTGTGCTTATCTTTGGCAGACGAATGACGATTCTTGACTCTTGTCGCAAGAACGCTGGAGCATGTCGGGTTGAATTGTCCCTCCATGTCCGCCACCGAGCAAGCCGACTATTTTTCCACCCAGGTCGTGCGCACACGACGCTTCTACCTGCCTGATTGGAAGGAACGCCAGCGGGTGCGGTCAGGGCTTTGTCTGGTAGGCGGCGGCTGCGAGTGGTGCGCACCAGACTTTGTGGTGGATCGCCGAAGCTTTCCCTTTCTTGCCTTTGAGTTTGTGTCGCGCGGCAAAGGGCAGGTGACTCTGGCCGGGCGTCGTCATGAACTCAGCGCCGGGCACGCGTTCTTTTTTGATCCGGTCACACCTCACATCATTCAGTCAGACGCGGTGGAGCCCATGGTGAAGTACTTTTTTAATCTGACCGGCCCGCGCGCCACCGCATTACTCGATGAACTGGGTTTGCAGTCAGGCAGTTTGATTCGGGTGCTCGATGCGAGCCGCGTGGTGAATCTTTTGGAGGAGGTGATCGATCATGCGCTTCGTGGTGGGCAACTCGGACTGCGTGCCGCCAGTGCGGCTCTGGAGCACGCATTGGTACTGTGTGCTGACAGCCGCCAGCCAGCCGCGACGAAGTTTGATCCTGCCTATGCGACCTACCTGCGCTGTCGTGGACATGTGCTGAGAAACTACCCCGTGCTCAGCAGCATCGAGGAGGCAGCGAAGCACTGTCACGTCTCGGCGGCGTATCTGACGCGCTTGTTCAAACGCTACGATCAGGAGACACCTCTGGCCTGTCTCACTCGATTAAAAATGTCTCAGGCGATCATCAAGCTGCGCCAGCCAGAGGCGCAGGTGAAAGCCGTGGCCAGCGAGCTTGGTTACAAGAGCGCCGCGCATTTTTCGCGGGCCTTCAAAGCCTGGAATGGACGATCTCCCACCGAGATCCGCCTCGACGACTGATGTCAGTATTTCATCTCATGCATCTTACACTCACTCTCTTGATCACCCTTCAGATTCTGACGGGATTCACACGGCTTTTTGCCGATAACCATCACGAGGTCGTCGCGGACTGGCCGAAACTGCCCGCAAGCCACACACTCGGCCTTTGCGCCGGAGTGGGGGTCGATGCACAGAACCGCGTGTTCGTTTTCCATCGCAGCGGACGGAAGTGGTCGAATCCGTTTCCGAAAGAGCCGATTGAAGCGCCGACGGTGAGCGTGATCGATGGCGGCTCGGGCAGGCTGCTCAACTCATGGGGCGCAAACATGTTCATCATGCCACATGGACTGACGGTGGATCATGAGGGCAATCTCTGGCTCACGGATGTGGGGCTGCATCAGGTGTTCAAATTCACGCCAGAGGGCAGGCTGCTGCTCACACTGGGAGAGCGCGGCAAGCCGGGCAATGATCACACTCATTTCAATCTGCCCACCGATGTCGCCGTGCTGCGAGATGGCTCCTTTTATGTGAGCGATGGATACAAGAACACCCGCGTGATGAAGTTCAGCTCTGGAGGCCAGTTTGAGTTTGAATGGGGCACGAAGGGCAAAGGCGACGGCGAGTTTAACCTGCCGCACGGCATCGCCCTTGATGCTCAAGGCCGCGTGATTGTCTGTGACCGCGAGAACGAACGTCTCCAAGTCTTCGATGCCAAAGGCGGTTTTCTTCATGAATGGAAGGGACCGAAGATCGGCAAACCTTACGGCGTCGGAGTGAGCCCTGAAGGTCACGTCTTCATCATCGACGGCGGCGCGCCTTCATTGAAGCCAGCGGAGCGTGGCAAGGCTGTCGAACTCGATTCACTTGGGCGGGTGCTGGACACCTTTGGCTCGTTTGGAAAAGAACCGGGGCAGTTCCAACTCGGTCACGACATCGCCATCGGTCCTGATGGTGCGGTGTATGTCGCGGAAGGCACGGGCGCGCGTGTGCAGAAGTTTGTGCGCTCTACTGGATCGGCAAAGTAAGCGCAGCGACGTGCGTAATACCTGCGTTGTGTTGCACCGCATCATCCAGATTAGTGTCTTCTGCCTCTCCACGAGTGTCTTCTCGGCGGAGCACTGGTCGTTTCAGCCGCTGAAGCCGGGCAAGGGTTCCAGTATTGATGAATTCATTCAGCGCGGGCTTGCAGAGCAGGGCCTAAAGCCAGCACCGCGCGCGGATGCACACACGCTCATCCGCAGGGCCACCTTTGATCTCACCGGCTGGAACCTCGCGACCCCGCAGATCAGGATGAACACCGCCGACAAGGGCACCGGCCGCTTCGTGCTCGCGGTGCGCAGCCAGGGCGTGCTGTCGAATCCGATCAAGATCGCGCTCGACGCCCAACCGGAGTGCCTGGCCGACGAACCGGCCGCGGACCGGGACGTCGCGCAACCCGTCACCCTGCCCATCATCGTCAACGGCC
>JBEBGU010000894.1:0-2133 GCA_040081325.1 Prosthecobacter sp. | reverse complement strand
GACTTACGGTTGGAACATCGAATAGCCAGTCAGCCAAGTGAAGGCCGTGGCAAACGCAGCTCGCTCCAGAGCCAGTCGAACACGCGCGAGGTTCCGCAACCGCACAAGGCGGCGATTTGGGCGGATTGAGCTGTCCTTCGCGCATAACAAGCGCGTCTTTTGCCAGCCGTTCTTGGCCTTGCGATAACGCTGGGCAATCTCGGCAACCAGTTCGGCCCGCCCCAGTTATATAGGTCTCCGTGCCATGAGCGTTCGTTGCCGCATCTCTCCCTATAATGCCACGATTATTTGGTCAGCTTGGTATCACTTCCACAGATGGTTACAAAACGCTTCTCCCCGAGCGGAAAGCTCTCCAATTTCTTCTTTATCACCTGCACCACGACAGACCGGACTTACGGTTGGAACATCGAATAGCCAGTCAGCCAAGTGAAGGCCGTGGCAAACGCAGCTCGCTCCAGAGCCAGCCAATACCCACGACGCTTAGCACTGCGCCCGCACTGACGACATCCCAGGGCAGATGCGTCGCCTCTTTAATGACCTCGGGGCTGTGTCCAAATAAAGCGCAGGCTGGCAGCATCAATTTCGTGTTGGTACAATTAACCACAAAGTGCCCGATGATGCCAGGAGCCAGTGAACCCGTGCGCAGAACCAGCCAGCCAAAGAGCAAGCCCAGCGTCAGCGCCACCACGCCCTGCCAGGGATTCAGATGGGAGAGCGCAAAGATCAACGCCGACAGCCAGATCGCACCTTTGATTAAGCGCTTGTCGTCTTGACACTGCGCTTGGGGCCTCCCATTCTCGGACTCCAAATCTCTCCAATAAACAACCCAATCAATCACCCAAATTTATGTCAACTAAAGTAGGAGTCATCGGAGCAGGCGGCATGTTGCAGTATCACGCAGCGGGCTTCCGTCAGGCAGGCGCTGAAATCGTAGCGGTGGCAGATGCGGCGCCCGGCGCAGCAGCCAAGGCAGCAGAGAAGTGGAGCATCGCAAAGGCTTATGATTCCGTGGAAGCGATGCTGTCCGGCAGCCCCGAGATCGAAGCCGTGAGCATCATCGTTCCGAATAAATTTCACGCGCCACTCACACTCCAGTGCCTCGCCGCTGGCAAACATGTTTTTTGTGAAAAGCCACCCGCGCTAAGTGCTAATGAAGTCCATTCAATCATCGCTGCTGCTAAGCAGGCTGGCAAAAAAGTGCTCTTCAACTTCAACAACCGCGCGCGGCCTGAATCCCAGGCCATGATGACTTACATCAATCAGGGCGTGGTGGGAAAAATCAATTCCGCGCAGGCCAAGTGGATTCGCCGCACGGGCATCCCCGGCTTCGGTGGTTGGTTCACGACCAAGGAACTCTCAGGTGGCGGCCCGCTGATCGACCTGCTGCACATGGTCGATCTCGCCATGTATTTCATGGGCTACCCAGAGCCAGCTCATGTGCTCGGCCAGACCTTCTCGGACTTCATTGAAGACAAGCAATTCAAGGGCCCGTGGGGTATTCCTGACCGCGTCGGTGGCACCACTGATGTGGAAAACGCAGCGCACGGCTTCGTGACATTCAAAACCGGCCAAGTGCTCTCCCTCCAAGTTTCATGGGCTGAAATGGTGAAGCGTGAAGAAGTCTCCGTGGTCTTCCAAGGCACCAAAGCGGGTGGCAAAGTCGAGCGTCTCTTCGGCATTGATGGACTCGACAACACTGCCATCGACACCTGCGAACTCTACGTCCAGGAAAACGGCCACAGCGTGAACCGCAGCATCACCACCCCAGCCTGTGAAGACATGGGCCGCATTGGTTCCGCCGCGAACTTCATTGAGGCCATCGAAGGTCGTGCCGACGCACTCAACACGCCTGAGCAGGCTCTGCGCCTGATGCAGGTGATCGATGCCATTTACACCTCTGCCACCACTGGCAAGCCGGTGTCGATTTGATCAATCTTTAGACACGCCTATCAAATGCGAACGGATCGGTGCAAGTCGCCGATCCGTTCTTTGCGTATGGCGACTCTGCTCATGCACCGATCGGGTGCCAAGTCGTCTTGAACTATCCATTCGCGAATCTCATAGAGGCCCTGCGCGGAGTCGGCAAACCAATCGATAGCCTCCTCCGACTTTTGCAGCCGCACGCGCTTCACG
>JBEBGU010000004.1:0-28776 GCA_040081325.1 Prosthecobacter sp. | reverse complement strand
GAACTCAAACCGTTCGAACGGATCGGGTTGATTGCCCAAATTGTGGGCCAGAAAGACCGGATAAGATTGGGTCATCTGGCCCGTGGTTGAGCCGATCAAGCCCGCATTCGCCACTGTGCGACATCGATGGAAGCGATGGATGATTCCCAGTTCTAGCGCTTGATGATTGAAGGACACCCAAACGGTCTGGTAACCCGCCGGAGGATAGGGAGTCGCCTGTTCCGCCTGAACATCCTCGATGAGCACATCATCTCCAGCCGCACCCACCGTGATACCGAGGTTGTGTTTGGCACCGTAATAGAGATAACAGTGCTTGATGATGGCTTGGCCGGGCGGATGGTCAGCGCCCAGGCAATAGCCGCCGATCGGGTCATGGATCACATTATCGGCGAGACAGGTCTTGCCGGCATGGATGTCCTGCACGTTGAGGTTTGGAGCGTTCAAGAGGACTGAAGCCCCTCCTGTGAAGCTGTAACTCCGCTCGTAACGTTTGCCATCAGTGCGGGGATCGGTGCTACTAAAGGGGTGAACATAGAGGGATGTTCCATCCGTCCAGAACGAGCCAGGTGTTGAAGACAGTTGGCCCTCCACCGTAGCAAAACTGGAGCCAAGCGGGTGGTTCATGAACTTGTCATCCTCCCACAAGACGACGCTTGCCTGGGTGTCGCTGGTGGCGAAGACATTGGGCGTGCCAGTCGTCTGCCAAGTTCCGGGCGGGAGGCTACGGTAGCTTTTGATCCGGATCCACTCCTGCCCGGAGGCGGCGCGCACATTGAGGCCGGGGGTTGAAATCTTGAGCGCGACGCCATCGAGGTCGAGATCCTTGCCGCTCGTGTTGATGATTAACGTGTCACCTTCCGCGTAACTGTTTCCAGGGAGCATGCCGGTATAAAGGCTCTCCTCGTTGATTTTAGCGGCCGTCTGCCAGGCCGTTTGTGGAGTGGTTCCGGCGGCGAGATCATTGCCGTTGAGCGGGTCGCAATACCACGTCCGACCAATCGTAGGTTCAATCAGGTCGGACGGATAGGCGATATCAGAGAAATCATCTTCAGTGAAAGTGTAGGCCGCAGGGGCTCCAACCCGGCCCTTCAACTGTGGACCAAAGCACCAACTTCCCGCCAACATCTGCCCAAGACTAGTCATACCGATCGAGCCATTATTGATGGCTCCCCAAGACTGCATTGGCTGGCCAGGCCATTTGTAGTAGAAGCGAACATCTGCCGTGGAGCCGGATTTCAGGTGGGTGGCGATTCCGAGGTAAATCCAGCGATTGGTCCAGTTCAGATTGCTGGGAGTGAAGGAAGGCGCCACCGCACTCCACCAAACCGCCGCGCCGATTTGCCCATTCACAATCGAAACACTGGGTGACAAGTTGCCAGACGGGTCACAGATGCCAAGAAGGTCCACACGATGGCCTTGCATCTCTTTGATCAAAAACCAAGCACCGACGAAAATTTTAGTGGGTGAGGATGATGCAAAATTGAAACGCCCTAGGGCGGAACCATTGGGTTCTCGCAAGTCAGCACTGGCTGCTGGGCCGTTGGCAAGGCGGGGGCCGCCAGGGCGCTGTCTGAGAGTTCCGGCGACTTGGAAGAAGTTTGTGCCAGGCGACTCAGCCGTCAGATTTCCAGGAGTGGAAAACATTTCTCTGTGAAGCAGTGTCATTGTCCCATGTCCGATGCCCTGACATACAATAAGCAAACCAATGCTAACTGCGGCGGACCGGAGTCGGGAAATGTAACGGTTGAACCGAAAATTCATTTGTGTGAGCTGGGGGGCGCTCCATGCCGGATGTCTGGCAAGCGATACACGATTAATGAGGCACACCTTTGGCAAGAGTATTGATCAATCCTGCACTTTGGATCGGCTACCGAGCATGACTCCAAAGGCGGCTTCTAGATGACTCAATTGAAACAATGGACGCCGGGCCAGACGCATCCAGGAAACGTAGGTTTGCCACGGAATTGGGTTGCGAGCTTTCCGGCAGGCATCCAGACCTTGGACTGCGTCTCGCCACCACTGAGGTTCGCGAACGACCCACGACAGCCCTTCGCTGTAGGCGTAGCAGAACTGGCGCAAAACACGATATAGGGTGACAAGAGGCAACCAAGGCCACGGGCAACGCATCCAGACACTCCAGAGTTCATTGCGAGCATTCAGGTGATGGGTGCGAAGATTGTCGCGGTTGGTTTTGGAGAGGTGATGACGGATAACGAGACTCGGTTCAAACCAGACAGCCTTGCCGTGATCATAGCTCTGGAGGGCGTAGTCAGGTTCTTCGTATGCGTGAGAGAAAAAAGCAGGAAAGCCAGATGTCTTGAGATAGTCCGCACGGCGCATGACAGCGGCACCATTGGGATAGGCAGAAACATAGTGTCCTGGAGTTTGCGGTGACTTGAATGCAGGAACAAAAGTCTCGTCGTCCCTAAGTTCGGGGAAGGTGATGACAGCGGCCTCAGGGTGAGCCGCAAAAAGCGGGTTCAATTTGTCGAAAAAGTCGTCGTCCACAGGATAGCTATCATCGTCGAGGCTCACGACAAGATCTCCGCTGGCCATCCGTAGCATCTGATCCCTTGAATAGATGGATCCCTGGCCGGGTTCATTGACGAGGAGGCTGCAATGAGGAAATTGTGAGCCAATCATGGCGACTGTGCCGTCGGAGCAACCGTCGGCAGTGACGATAATCTCATCGGCGAGGGGTGTCATCTTCCCGAGCCGGTTCAGTGTCCGGCGCAAGTCGTCTGAACGATTGCGTGAAGTGATCATGACCGAAATACTCATCTGTTCACCTCGGGGTGCTTTGCGCTGATAGGGTTGAAATGGGGAATCACTTTGTTAACTACGCATGGGTTCCTTTGGTGGCTTTCATGACCATCGTCATCCAAAGCCATGGGGCTCGTCCGACACCCCTGAACACGACATCTTCAAATCCCGTTTCGATCAGAAGTTGGGAAAGAGTCCGCCTGCTCCAGAGTTTTATATGTCCTCCGTCCCACAATGGATCTGCATGAGAATCCCATTTGCCGGCTAGGGAAAGTGACAAATTCTTCAGATAGCCGTGATAGGGCGTCGAACAGATTAAATGACCGCCTGGCTTGAGTGCGTGAATGCAACCTCTAGCCCAAGATCTGGGAGCATAGACGTGCTCCACAACTTCCGTGCTGATCACAAGATCGAAGGGGGCTTCATTTAGACGCTCAAGAACTCGCTCGTCAGCCTCCATGAGTTCAAAGCGTCCCAGAGGGTGGGTCTTTCGTGCCTGTTGGATTCCCTCTTCACTCAGGTCTATGCCAACAACATCGCAACCCTGACGAAGCAACTCACCGCAGATGGCCCCGTTGCCGCAACCTACATCGAGCACCCGTGTGCCCGGTTTGATGGGAGTGGCCAGAGCCAGTAAATGCGGCATCAGGTGCCTATACATATGGGAGCCGGATGCGTCTTTATAACCAAAATCTTTATACTGAAGGCTGGTGCTCATGAATGATCTAGGGTTGGGCGGAGAATAGGCTGACAGGTAGGTGTCTTAGCACAGGCTTTGCGAAATTTTCAGAGAATGGAGCTCACGGAGCGTCCGCGCCAATTTCTGTCCGTGTTCCTCCCGAGTGAACAGGCGTGCCCGCTCCTTCGCGGCATTGGACATTCGATCCCGCAGCGGCCGGTCATGGATGATTTTGGAGATCGCTTGGGCTAGAGCCTGCGTGTCCCTTGGCTCCACCACAAACCCACTGATTCCGTCTTCAACGACATCCGCGCAGTACGGGGAACAAATAACGGGAATACCAGCTGCCATGGCTTCTAATATCACCATGCCAAAGGCGTCTGAAAGCGTGGGGAAAACGAGCACGTCGGCATCTGTGTAGAGGCGGTTGATTTCACGCCGGGGAACCCGTCCGAGGAACCTTAGATGGGTGCAATCGGGGTGCTGGCGCACCAGATCGGTAGCCTCTCCGGCAGCGATGAATTGCGGGGTGAGTTGTCCCGCCTCCTTCATCACCTCCTGTGAGGCCTTGGCGAGGTAGTGAATGCCTTTGATAATGATGCAGCTACCAACAAAAAGGACTTTTCCCGGAACTGGTTGGTTCTTGGTCTGGAAGAACGCCTCTCCAATTCCATAAGGGACAACATGAATCCGCTCCCCATCGAACAAGCCCTCCTCGACGAGGTCATCTTTGACAGCCTGAGTCGGAGTGATGAGGTAGTCAGAGAAATCGCACAGCCAGCGCTTTGTGTCCATTGATGGGTTGGACTGAGCGTACGGCATTTCGGCCTCCCATTCGGGAAACTTGAGATACTCCTGCTGATGGATGCGCCATAGGGAGGGCCGAACGTAAAACTCAGTGACGACCGTCAGACCGCGAGCATGAGATTTGGCCAGAAAGTGCTGCGACCAGCCCAACAATGAATAAATCATATTTGCTCCACGGACTCCCGCCAGCTCCATCATGAAGCCCACGATGCGGGACTGCGGAGCGTAACTTATCTCGGGGTTAAGCAAATGGTCGGCACCAGTGGAAATGGGGAAAGAACGGGCAAATGGCAGCACGGATTCCGGGATGATCCGGTTTTTCAAGAGTTGCAGCTTGCGCCCAACGAAGGGAAGCCACGAAAGGAGGGAAAGCCATTTCCCTACACCCTGGTTTCCACATGCATCAGTGTAAAACCCTGCAAGCAGCCCTTTGGAAGCAAGCTCTTGTGGGACCGCGTAATTGTGACGAGCTCCGTTCTGAACGACCAGAACACGGCAATCTTCTGAGGGAAGGAAACTCACAAGTTAGATTGGGGCAGCTCAATCAGTCATCCGACGTTGGTGGAGTCATGATGAAAAACCCTGCCATTTAACAAACTGCTTAGACAGCAAATCTGTCTATGTGACCACTCACTTTGCAAATAAGCGGCTAAACACAAAAAGTTCCTGGCCATTGAGGTGAATTGGCGGCCCAACAGAACTGAGGCCACTATTGGCGATGGCCATCAACATTTGTTCCCTTTTTGCTGGCGTCGTCTCGTGCAGTTCCAACATGAGATGCTGCGTACGAGACAGCACTTCGGGATTTGCTATCAGGAACGCATGTTCCGAACCCTCAATGTCAATTTTCAGGATGTCAATAGGTCCTGGCACGAGTTCATTCAGATCAAGATAAACAACACTCGAAGAAGAGCCCGTTGCCTCTTCAGACGTGACGACGCTTGAGGTCAGAAAGTTTTTTGGATCGATTCTTAGCTGAGCGACGCCTGCTTTTTCCCCCAATGCCCCGGCGTGGATAACGCACCGCCCCAGCATCCCAGCGTCCCGTAGATTTTTCTCCAACAAACGTCGAGCTTGGGCATTGGGTTCAATAAGGTGAAATCGCGCTAAATTTGTCTTCTCATACTTGGTTTCCAGGCAGCAGCTCACAAGGATGGAAAAGTGCCCAACATTTGCTCCTGCATCGACAATCGTGAGTGGCGGTTCTTCTCCCAACAGGGTGTACACTTGCCAGTAATACGGCCCACAAAACACATCTTGAAAGCTGGCCACATCATACTTAGTGCGGAGAACGATGGAGCCAGTGCCGGTTCGGAGCACGCAGGTCACGAAACGGCAAAGGCGACGGTAGAGGAAAAAACAGAAGTTCATAGTGGTACGTCACTGCAGAACGATGTGCAGGACAAAGGAGAGGGCCTCAGAAGCGGTGGTTCAAAAATGAAGTGACTGAGCACAAGCGTATGGAATCCAGCACTCGGGAACGATGACTGCGATCCAACGCGAGGAACCAGAGCGCAATTAGCAGGGTCAACGCAGAACTAGACACCACGGCAATTGTCTTAACCCAGTCCGACTTTTCTGACAAGACGATTACCATGAGATAACTAACCCCGGAGGCAGCCAGGAAAACTCCGATGCAAGGGAGCAAAACGGCGACAAAGTAGCGGGAAACACTGTACTGCAGACGGGATAATCCAAGATAGGCAACACCCCAATGCGAAGTTGCCATTTGCGCCGCTAGTGTCGCGACGGCGAGCCCGGCCAGTCCAAACATCTTCATCATCGGAACCGCCATGACGAGTTTGAGCATGCCTCCGGCGATCATCCAACCCGCAAATGGCTCATGATCCGTGGCGCGACAACTGGTTGCGATGATGAAAGATTGCTGTTCCAATGCGAAAAGGACCACGAATATCGACAGAATACCAATGCCCGCATAGTTTGTCGGGCCTAGCCACACATTGAAGAGCGACTCTCCTGAAAAAAGCACAGCCGCTCCTCCGCATAACATGACGGAAAGGCCGATGCGAAGATTCCTCTGAAAAAGGCGCCGAACCTCATCGTGCTGGCCCGCCTGCCACAACTGACTGATGAACACCCCAGACGACTGGGCAAACACGGACGCTAGAATATGAATATTCAAAACCACCAGGAATGCGGCACGATACGCGGGGATATTTTCGGCCCCCTGGCCGGAGGCGATGAAGAAGCCGTCTGTGTTGAAAACCAGCACACTGCCGATCGAAGTCAGCCATGATCTCAGAGCCAAGCCCGGCATTCCTTTGAGCACTGAAGGATTCCACACCCCGCACAGTCCAAGAAGTTCGGGGCTTTTCCCAAAGGCAAACCAGCGGAAAACCGTCCTCTGTAAAATAGCACCTGTTGTAGCTATCACCGCAAGACTGATGATTCCGCCACCTGCTAGAACGGCGACGATCTGAGCCCCGAGCGTCACCCCATTGATGACAGTCCCCAAAAGGGCATCCCAGCCCACATAGCCCACTCCTTGCAAAAGGCAGGTCCACACCGACGCCCAAACCGTCATGGCTTGGCAGACGCAGAGTATCGTCCAGGCCAGCCAGACCGTGGAGAGGGAGATGCTTTGTGGGTCCAAGTGCTTAAGGTAAAAAAATCCGAGGCTCCACGACACCAAGAAAACCCCCGCAGCCATGAAACGGTAAATCCGCCGCCCGGCAGCGATCAGATCGGCGATTTCTGAGAGCGAGACTGGGCTCAGTGGTTTGTCCGGATTGCCACCACTCTTCCCTTTGGCGATGGCGATCCTGCGGGTGAGTGTAGCGCCGAATCCAAGATCCAGGATGCCCAGCACCGCCCAGCTTTGTCCCAGCAACAACCAAATGCCGACTTGCTCTTTGGGCAGAGTGCGGAGCAGGACAGGCATGAGCACCAATCCCAAAATGATGGCCACACCACGGCTAAACCAGTTGGCGGCGGCTCCAAACGCGATGCGGCGGGAAGTGGACATTGTTTATTCCGCCTTGATTCGCTTGGTGGTCACTACGGGAAAAGCTCGAACTCAATCCTGCACCCTGCCTCGAATACCTCTTGCCCATTCAACGACTTCCTTGATGCCTTCATCAAGGGACGTGGTGCATTCAAAGCCCCCAGCGCTGAGCTTCGAAACATCGGCGCACCATTGGCAAGGGTCGCCAGTCCGGACTGTGCCTGAAAAAGTCAGCTTCAACCTGGGGTCAATCTGACTCACAATTTTATGCGCGACCTCAGAAATTCGAGTCTGAATTCCCGACGCTACATTGAAAACTGTTGTGGGATGATCTGGAGCAAGGGAACTGACATGTAAAGCTGCTCGCGCAACGTCCCGAACATGGATGAAATCACGAGTTTCAAAACCCGTCCCAAACAGATCTATATGGTCGGAGCCGGACTCGACCGCCGCAAAAGCTTTTTCGCAAATATCCCAGATCAATTGTTTCCTGAGTCCTGGTCCATAGGCTGAGAAGATGCGAATGATTCGAAGCGGAAAACCAAAGATGCGGGCGTAATGCTCAAGGAGGCCTTCCCCAACGGCTTTATGGATGCCATAGGGGGAAATGGGAGCGATGGCTGCATTCTCGTGAACTGGAAGGGAAATTGGATTTCCGTATACAGCCGCGCTCGAAAAAAGAACCAAAGCGCACTGGCTTTGTTCCCTTACATATGATGCGAGATTGGCTGTACCTGGCACAAAACTCGAAAAATCTTGAAACGGATTCTGCACTGACATTGGAACCGACGCACCGCCAGCTAAGTGGAACACAGTTGTCACCCGTTCTTTCCGCATGACATCACCCACAAGCGGAGATTCGCAGGAAATACTGTGGAAAGCCTGCCATATGGCAGGCTTTCGTGGAGGATTGACATCAATACCAACCAGTCTTGCTCCGTATCCAGCGCACAAATCAGCCAGATAGGTTCCAAGAAAACCTGCCGCTCCAGTGATCAGAATCGTCCGCGTATCACTATGCATTTCTAAAAAACATGGAAGGGTTATCTAGAAACCGTCGCCACCGTGAACTCATCATAGTAGTCGAAAAATGCGCTTCGTACCAGGACCGTAAACGATCTGGCTTTATATGCGCTGACTGAATGCGTCTGACCATTTCAACCAGCGCCGAGGCAAGTGCTTTCGGCTCGGGTTGAACCAAAATACAATCCATATTTCCTTCACAGCAGTCTCGGATGGCTCCAACATCCGTCGCGATGAATGGAATACCGTAAGCCATGGCTTCGAGAAGTATCAGAGGCAATCCCTCGCTTCCTGTCGATGGGAGAATCAGAGCGTGGTAGGAACACATAAGCTGCGCACCCTCTTCTCCAGACGGGTACCTTCCCATCAACCGCACTCGATTCTGCATATCATGCGCGCCGATAAGGTGGCACAACTCTTCTCCAATTTCTCCCTCTCCCCAGATGTGCAGAATGGTATCGTTAGCCAGAAGCACTGCCACAAATGCCTCTATCAACATTGGAAGACCTTTGTTTGCGGCGAGTCGTCCAAAATAGGCTAGCTTGACTCCTGAATCCGCAGGCGGTGGATCATACAGCGCGCCCGCAATAGGACTTTGAGGGAAACATGGCAACCAGTTCAATGGCAGAATCTCCGTGGTCTGATTCTGAAGCGCCGGAACCATTGCTGGCGACTGAACCGCCAGGGCATCAAAGGATGTCAAGGTTCCGACTAGCAGCGGGTCGTCAATGAGGCGGCCATGAATAAAATCTTGGGCAACCGAGAAGGTTTTATTGCTCAGGCGGCTGGCGATGAAACTCGCGGATTTTGCAAGGCCAACTGCAATGAACACATCCGGTGCAAATCGCCGTGCCTGCCTGCCAGCACCAATGAGTTTTAGACACTTCCTAAATTTTGCAATTAACGAAGTACTTTCTGCATCAATCTTAATGGAAGTGTGGGTGGCAGAAATTGGAAATGAACTGTTTTGGGATTGTAGTGCTATCACAAATACCTCATGCCCTTCATTGCATAAGAACTCACACAACTTCCTGAATGCTGTTTGAGCACCACCTGTACCCGAATTGTTTCCAATGATCAAAAGTCGCATGACACCGAGAAGAGGAATAGCATAGAAATATGAATTGGCTTCTTGCGTTTTAGATGGCGTGTATCTCACTTTTTGCGCGAATGCTACTTCGCGGCAAAAATGGTATTTCTACTCCATCAAACTGAACAAGGCTTGCGTCTAACTACGGTTTTCGATACACATCCGTCTGTCCGGTGCCGCGTGCGCAAGGAATCAGGCCCCTGAATATGCGTCGTTCCCAGCCCTCCAGAAGCACTGGTGCCCCGGAGAAGGATGGCCAGTCCGCATTGTCAAGCACAAGGAAGCCACCGTGTCGAATGAAGGGCATGGCATGGCGGATGCAATCCATCCGGGAAATCTCACCCGGTCCATCTACCAGCACCAAATCCCACGGAGCGTCATCCGCGACGGGACTGAAGTAAGCTGATGTGCCGCCGGACTCAACAACGGCAGGATCCAGGACGCGCAAATCCAGCGACCCCGCGAACTTCCCCGATGGAGCTCTTTTTTTCAACCCCTCGGCCCACCACGTTGACGTTTCCAGGGTGGTCACTCGGCAGCCATGGTCGAGGAAAAAAAGCGTCGAACCACCGCCACCCCACTCAAACACTTTCATGCCTGGAGAGACGATTTGTCCAAGGTGCTCGATCGCACCCCAGGTAAGCCACGGAATCCGCAGCTCAAGCATGTCTTTTTTGACGAAGCGATCGCTGAGCCAACGCGGCGCGTGACGGCAGTCACGGAACAGGAAATACAAAAGGCGGAGGCCGTTGATGATCTTTGGGGGCATGATCAGATTATGGAGGTGAGAGGTGTCGTGGAAGCCCAAGGAATTCAGAGCGCCCCTAGTCTGCTGGAGAATGTTTGCCCAAGATACCAGACCACCGTTTCACGAAGACCGGTTTCAAAGTTATGCCTCGGACTCCAACCAAGTTCTTGCTGTATCTTCGTGGCATTTATCGCATAGCGACGATCGTGACCTGGACGGTCAGCAACGAAGGAAATCAATGAGCGTGAATTTCCGCCTAGTGCAGGTTTCATTTCATCGACCAGATCGCAGATGCGCTGCACAAGATGTAGATTCGCTTGTTCGTTGAGACCACCGATGTTGTAAGCCTCGCCTGCACGACCTCGATTGAGCGCGGTCCAGAGGGCTTCGACATGATCGCCAACATACAACCAATCGCGGACGTTCATGCCATCTCCATAAACTGGGATAGCTTTGTGTGTGAGAATGCTTTGAATCACGACAGGGATAAGCTTTTCAGGGAACTGATAGGGGCCGTAATTGTTCGAGCAGTTCGTGATAACTGTCGGCATGCCATACGTGTGATGATAGGCGCGCACGAGCATGTCGCTAGAAGCCTTGCTGGCAGAATAGGGTGAGTTTGGCGCGTAGGGTGTGGTTTCAGTAAAGAAACCAGTGGACCCAAGCGAGCCATAGACCTCATCCGTCGAGACGTGCAAAAACCGGGAAGAAAATGACGAATCAGCCCAGTGATCGCGGCAGGCTTCGAGTAAGTTGAAGGTGCCGTTGATGTTGGTCGTGATAAAGTCAGACGGACCGCTGATGCTACGATCCACATGGCTTTCAGCGGCGAGGTGCATGACGTGGGTGATGTCATGCTGACGGACAACTCGAAGGACTTCAGTCTTGTCACGAAGATCGACTTTCTCAAAGGAGTAACGCGGGTGGACTTCATGGATGCCATCGAGATTTTCAAGACGCCCGGCATAGGTCAGACAATCGAGATTAACGAGCTTCGTGAGTTCAGGCTTGTCGATGACATGGCGAACGAGATTGGAACCAATGAAACCTGCACCTCCTGTGATGAGGAGATTCATAATCACAGAGACGAATTCCAAAAAGTGCGTGTGCGCTGGATCTCGATGGCGACACTTTCTAAATACTCACGGTATTCGCAGGTGGGCATCATCGAGACAAGTTTTTCAAACTGCTCCACCGAAAGGAAACGACGATAGAGAGCCGCCTCCTCAGGACAGCCGAGTTTCATGCCTTGGCGTTTTTCAATGGTCTGAACATAGGCTGATGCCTCATGCAAACTGCTGCTCGTACCTGCATCTAGCCACGCCGTGCCGCGACTCATGCGAACAACACGCAACTCACCGCGCTGGAGATAGATTTTGTTGATGTCGGTGATCTCCAGTTCACCGCGCGGAGATGGTTGCATCTGCCGCGCGATTTCGACGACTCGATTGTCGTAAATGTAAACACCAGGCACGGCGAAATTGCTGCGCGGCTGCTTGGGCTTCTCTTCCAGAGATATAGCTCGGCCTTCAGCATCAAATTCCACGACCCCATAGCGTTGTGGATCGTTGACGTGGTAGGCAAAGATGGTGGCACCGCCTTTGAATTCTGAGAAGGCCCGAGGGAAGGCGTCCCCACCGAAGAAGATATTGTCCCCCAAAATCAACGTCACGTCGTCAGAACCGATGAATGATTCCGTAATCAAAAAAGCCTGGGCGATACCTGCAGGCTTCGCTTGCTCGCGATACTCGATACGAATGCCCCATTGAGTGCCGTCTCCCAGAAGCTGACGAAAACGCGGCAAATCATGAGTGGTCGAGATGAGGCAGATTTCATTAATTCCCGCCGCGATGAGAACCGTCAGCGGATAATAAACCATCGGTTTGTCATAAACCGGCTGGAGTTGCTTACTCGCCACCTGTGTCAGTGGATACAGACGCGATCCTGCGCCACCCGCTAGCACAATTCCTTTCATACCCATGGATTAAGCTAATTGAGCGACTTTAATATCGCTCATAATTCACGCTCTAAAGCCTCAAATATTTCGAGTACGCTACCGCCCTTGGTCGCCACCCAAATGGTGCTCCAAAGAATATTGCGCGGGGTTGTTTTGATCTTTTTCAGAAAAAGAGGCAATACCTGTATCATGCTGAGAGTGAGCGCAAAGCATTAACTCCTGAAGTGACGGTATTGTTTGAGTTGATGGTATGTTCCGATCTCAGACTCAAGTCGATTTGCCTCGATTTCGGAAAGGTGCATATTCAGTATCGGGCGACATGTTTTTTTAACTCGAACCCAATCGCTAAACGAGGTCTTCTGAATCTCGTCAGATATGTTTGTCAGCTTTGACTTTCAAACTTGGCCTCAGTCCTGCTATTTTCCATTCTGTCCAACCAACGGGCACCAACCCTATGCTTTTCGATAACTACCAAACGGAGGACTTCTTCGATGAGATGTTCACTGCTGACGGCACGCCCCGTCCGCATTATCAAGGTGTGAGCGATGCGCTCAATGATGTCACCGCCAAGGAATTTTGTGATAAACAGAATGCCGTGGAGAATGCCTTCATGCGAGGTGGTGTGACCTTCACCGTGTACAATGACTCGCAGGGAACCGAGCGTATTTTCCCCTTCGACTGTGTGCCGCGCGTGATTTCCGCTGAAGAATGGGATGTGGTGGAAAAGGGCCTGATTCAGCGTCTCACGGCCTTGAACATGTTTCTGCACGACATTTATCATGAACAGAAAATCCTCAAGGATCGTGTCATTCCACCGCAGTATGTTCTGAGCGCGAAGCATTTCCGCCGGGAGTTTATGAACTGTGCCGTGCCCAAAGATATTTATGCGCACATCTGCGGCACAGATCTCATCAGAGATCGCGACGGAAATTATTTAGTGCTGGAGGACAACCTCCGCTGTCCATCGGGTGCTAGCTACATGCTGGAAAATCGCAACGCTCTGAAGCGCACCTTCCCCGAGCTCTTCCAGGCCAGCGGCGTCCACCCAGTCAACGAATACCCGGCCGAGTTACTCAAGGTCCTGCAATACTGCGCACCTGCAAAGTTCGCTGGTGATGGTGCCCCGAATGCCGTGTTGCTGACACCGGGCGTGTTCAACAGCGCCTATTTCGAGCACGCTTTCCTGGCCCGGCAGATGGGTGTGCCGATCGTCGAGGGTCGCGACCTCGTGGTGAGAGATTTTAAAGTCTTCATGCGCACCACGGCAGGTCTTGTGAAGGTCGATGTCATCTACCGCCGCATCGACGACGACTTCCTCGACCCATCGGTTTTCCGAGATGATTCGTTGCTCGGCGTGCCAGGTTTGGTCAATGCTTACCGTGCAGGCAATGTCAGCATCGCAAACTCCATCGGCACGGGCGTGGCGGATGACAAGGTGGTGTATTACTTCGTTCCGAAGATGATCAAATACTACCTCGGTGAGGACCCTATCCTGCCAAATGTGGACACCTACCTCGCCTCCGAGCCATCCGACTGCTCCCACATCTTAGCTAATCTCGACAAGCTCGTCGTGAAGTCCGCAAACGAGGCCGGTGGCTACGGCATGTTGATGGGACCTTGGGCGTCTAAGGCGGAGATCGAAGAGTTCCGCAAGATGATCGAAGAGAACCCGCGCAACTTCATCGGCCAAAACCCCATCTCACTCAGCCGCCACCCCACTTGGACAGGCGATCAGTTTGAAGGCCGTCATATCGATCTTCGGCCCTACATCCTCTATGGAGAAAAGATCGTCGTCACGCCTGGCGGCCTCACTCGCGTGGCCCTGCGCAAAGGCAGCCTCGTCGTCAACAGCTCCCAAGGCGGCGGCTCCAAGGACACTTGGGTTCTCAAGCAATAACCAACTTTCACACCTCTTCCAACCATGAGCACCAACGCCCGCGAAGAAGTCGCCCGGCATAAACAGGCCAACGTCATGCTCTCCCGCGTGGCTGGCAGCCTTTACTGGATGAGCCGCTACCTTGAGCGCGCTGAAAACCAGGCCCGCCTTATCGACGTCAATCTCCAGATCCTCCTCGATTTCGGCCATGTCGGAGCCGAGACGCTCAAAGCGCACTGGCTACCTGTGCTGCGCTCATCAGGTGATGAAGAGCAGTTTTTTAAACTCTACGAAACAGCCGATAACGAGAGCGCTACGGACTTTTTGACCTTCCGCCTGGAGAACCCCAACTCGCTTATCTCCTGCATTTCCAATGCACGAGAAAACGCCCGCCAAGTGCGTGATCAGATCTCCAGTGAAATGTGGGAAGTACTCAATGACGCTTATCATTTCATCCAAGGAGCCGATGCCAAAAAGATCTGGAATGAAGGAGCCAGTGCCTTTTACGATCAGATCAAACGCTACTCCCACTTGTTCCAAGGGATCACCGTCAGCACCTTCTCCCGCGTCGAGGGATTTGAGTTCATTCAGTTTGGAAAATATCTCGAACGTGCTGATCAGATCACTCGTCTGCTCGACATCAAGTATCACATTCTCCTGCCCAAAGCTTCGGATGTAGGCGGTGCGGTGGATACCGCGCAATGGCACGCCGTGCTCCGCTCCGCCAGCGCTGTCGAGGCCTATCGCCGCTACTATGTCGCGGACATCCTTTTCAAGAAGGTCGTCGAATTTTTACTCTTTGATGAGAGCTTCCCACGCTCACTGAAATTCTGTTGCGAGCAGATGGAAGACTTCATCGAACTTATCACCGATACTTCAGTTGAAATCTCAATCTCCACGGAACCTCTGGAGCGCTTCGAAGCCTTTCTCTGTCGCCTTTCCAAGGTAACGGTGGATGAGCTTTTCAACAGCGGGATGCACCAGTTTCTGGACACCGCTCAGGTCGAGATTGCCGCCATTGGCGCGCATCTCTACACAAACTTCATGTATCATCCGCCCGTAGATCTTCAGGCCGAAATTCGCTTCCAGCAGCAGCAGGAGCAACAGCAGCAGTAGTGTTTCAAACGCGGCTCACATACCCGCTCTTGACCTTCACCTCTGGCTGATTACCGACGCACTGCGCCGATGCCCAATCTTTATCCCGACACCACCGCTACGGGGATGCACCTCACCGTGCGTCACCTGACGAGGTATGTCTATGAAGGGCAAGCTTTAGAGAGCTTCAATGATCTGCGATTAAAGCCAGTGTCGGACCCGCTTCAGCGTTGCGCGGCCTACTCACTGCGTGTGCAGCCTGAGGCTCCGATCAAAACGCACTACGACTTTTATCAGAACCGTGTTGATCACTTTGAGCTGCATGTCCCGCATGATAGCCTTGAGATTGAATCCCTCGTCGAAGTAGAGACTCGGCCTGACACACGCGGAGCTGTGCCAATTGGCCTGAGTTTAGCATCGCTGGATGATCGCAGTGTCGAGGAAAACTACTTCGACTTTGTCGTCGAATCAAAATTCGTTCCGCAAAACGTCGCCATCTGGCGTGAGGCGGTGGATGTGCTCGGTGGACCCGTCACTGATCTCTGGGCAGATGCAGTCAAGCTGGGCCGTCATGTTTTCCAAACGTTCACTTATGATCCTGATTGGACGCATGTGCATACCGATGCTTTCGCCGCGATCAAAGACCGCCGCGGTGTGTGCCAGGACTACGCCCATGTGATGATCGCCTTTTGTCGCAGCCAGGGAATCCCGGCGCGCTATATCAGTGGCTACTTTTACAATGGCAAGACGGGCGATGAAAACGAAGCGTCTCACGCTTGGATGGAAGTCTTCCTCCCGCACTACGGCTGGAAGGCCTGGGACCCGACGCATGATCGCGAAGCCGACATCCGCTACATCAAGCTCGCCAATGGACGCGACTACGGTGACATCCGGCCCGTCAGCGGCCGATTTAAAGGCAAAAGCACGCAGCGCATGGAAGTCATCGTGCAGATCCGAAAAGTGTCGTAGCATCCGAGTCACATGATCACTCCAACTCAAATTCGTCTCTTCATCAAATCCGGCTGCCCCTGGTGTCATGAAGCCATCGACTGGCTCACCGGCCACGGCCTTTCTTTTGTGACGTTAGACGTCAATCGTGATGCCACGGCGCGCGCGGAAATGCTCGCCCTCACCAAGCAGACCAAGGCCCCCTGCATTGATGTCGATGATCACATCCTCGCCGACTTCGGTGCCGATGAACTTGAAGCATGGTGGAAGAAGATGGGCTTTGCATTGCCGTGAGAGTCAGCTTTCAGCGCTATTTCTTCATCTTCCCTCTCCTGCTGAGCGCCTGCGCTACAGGCAGACTCCAGAAATTGCCTGAAACCGTCCCAGCCGTCACCACGGCGGCCTTCGCTGCTGAGGTCAGCCGCCTTACCGGCCAGAGCTGGACCTCTGGGAACAGCGTCCGCACCCTGCCAAACGGCGGCACCTTCATCCCCGCCATGCTCAGCGCCATCCGCAGCGCCCAGCACACCCTCACTTGGGAAAATTTCGTCGCCGTGGATAGCCAGCCCGTCGCTGACTTTACCCAGGCCTTCATCGAGCGGGCAAAGGCAGGCGTCCAGGTCCGCATCCTGCTCGACCATTACGGCTGCAGCACCTATGGCAAAGCCCATCTCGACGCCATGCGTGCCGCCGGCATCGACCTCCGCTTTTACAGCCCCTGGAAGCTGCACCATCCCCTCGGTTATAATCACCGCACCCACCGCCGCATCCTCGTCGCCGATGGGAAAACCGGCTTCGTCGGCGGGGCCGGACTCGCCTATGCTTGGGATGGCGATGCCGAAGGCCCCCACCGCTGGCGCGACACCATGTATGAGCTGCGCGGCCCCATCGTCGCTCAGCTCCAGCACGCCTTTAATGACAACTGGCAGGAGATCACCCACCAGCCCGTCGCCGGTCCACACCACTTCCCCGCCCTGCCCCACGTCGGCAGCCTCACTGCCCAGAGCGTGCTCGGCGCGCCGAAAAAAGGCCCCGACACCGTCGGTAGCACCTTCCTCGTCGCCCTCCGCGCCGCCCAGAAGTCCATCGTCATCTCCCACGCCTACTTCATCCCGAACCGCCCCATCATCGACGCCCTTTTCGATGCCCAAAAACGCGGTGTCCACATCGAGCTGCTCGTCCCCGGCGAGCATACCGACATGCCCATGTGCGCCTGCACCACCGCTCCCCTGCTCCGCCGCTTCATCCAAGTCGGCATCACAGTCCGCGAGTTCGAACCCTGCATGATGCACAGCAAACTCGTCGTCATTGATGATCACCTCAGCATCATCGGCAGCGGCAACATCGACTCCCGCAGCTTCTTCATAAACGACGAAAACAACGTCCTCGTCCTCAGCCCCGACTTCGCCCGCCAGCAGCTCGCCATGCATCAACAGGACAAATCCCGCAGCCGTCTTTTAAAAGAGACCGACCTCCGCCAACCCCTCGGCAAGCGGCTCAAAGGCTGGTTCGGCAGGCGCGTGCAGCATCAGTTGTGAGCGCGGACCGCGCTGGAGAGTATTCCCAGGCTTTAGCCCGTCACGACCTCTTGCGGGCTAAAGCTCGGCAATACTCTGGACCATCTCCACGCCCGCCCGCGTGATCCTCCAATCGACAACGAGCCACGCGATAGCGTCCTGGAGTGCGCTGGCCCTCCAGCGCTTTTTGACGGCAGTCGCAGCCAACACACACCCCTCGACTACCAAAGCGCCCCCCACCTCACTCCGGCTCCCATCTTGCACACGCTCTTGCTCTTCCTCTCCAATCTCATCGCATTGGCCATGAGAGTGACGAGATGAAGAGCACGAGCAAGAACCCGCACGACTCCACCTCCCCCAACCCGGAGGGTTGGCAGCCTATAGCCGGTAGTTTCGGGAGCCTGAGCGACCGACACCACCGGTTCACGACCCGCAACCGCGCGACGAGCTACCGCCCCCACGATCCGGCACAAATCCGAGGCTTCCCCCCCCTCGCACCAGCTCTTTCCCACAGCGCACCAGCTTCCCAAGCCACCCCCGCGCCTTTCCTGACACCAAAGCCAGCTATTCGCGGGTCATCCATAACTTTACCATTGCCTGCAATCCCTTTACCACCCTCTGCTGCGGCTTTATCCCACTCTGCAATGACAGCAGACCCCCATGCAGCCATTGCAGACCCCCATGCAGCCATTGCAGACCCCCATGCAGCCATTGCAGACCCCCATGCAGCCATTGCAGACCCCCATGCAGCCGTTGCAGAACCCCGTGCAGCCGTTGCAGACGCCCGTGCAGCCGTTGCAGACGCCCGTGCAGCCGTCGCAGAACCCCGTGCAGCCGTTGCAGGACCCCGTGCAGCCGTTACAGGACCCCGTGCAGCCGTTACAGGACCACGTGCAGCCGTTGCAGAACCCCATGCAGCGACAGCAGACCCACGTGCAGCGACAGCAGACCCGGTGCCGGAGGCACCCTGGCAGGTAGCCGGTGGTGGAGTGAGGCTTGGCGAACGGGAACCACCGGTCGGTGCCACGAACAAACCCATCCGCATCAGGATGGCGTCCCGGCAGGGACGCCGGAAGCCAACATACGGCCCATCGTCGCCGCACAGGCTATCGCGATTTCCGGCGTCCCTGCTGGGACGCATCGATGAAGGCGTGACGCTTGGCCCCCTGTTCCGGTGGTTGTCACCACCGGATACCGGCCCTCATGCCTCCGGCATGGAGATGTGCCCAGCAACCCTGCTGAAACGAGCCACTAGGACGCTGCTTGTTTTCCAAAGGCTGCGGACTTGGAAGTCCGCGCTACGCCAGAAGCATCCCCGGAGCGCGGAGTTCCGACTCCGCAGCAGGTCGCGCGCACCCAAGACGCCGACGACGGTGAAACAACTCCGTTCGGAGACTTCCGGGACGCTGCGTGCTTGCCAGATGCTGCGGACTGGAAAGTCCGCGCTCCACGGGAGCGGCCTTTAGCCGCGGCTCCGACTCACCGCGCCCCACACAACGCTCCGCAATCTCTGCCCCCGGCATGGGGAGACACGGACTGGAAAGTCCGTGCTGCGGGGGGAGCCTCAGGCGGCGGTCTCGCACTCGTTGAGGGTGGCCTGGGCGGCGGCGAGGTCAGGTGAGCCTAGGCGGGTGTAGATCTCCACTGCCGTCTGGGCATGGGGCAGGGCCTCGGCGGCCCGACCTTGGAACAGGAGGGCAGCGGCGAGGCGGTGATTGTCGCCAGCGATCAATTGCTGGCGACCAACCTTCTCGGACAAAGCCAGGGCCTCACGTGCCAAAGTTTCGGCAGTCCGCCAGTTTTTACTGTTGAGAGCAAGCGCAGCTAGATTGCCAGTGTACGTGGCTCGGCCCTCGACGTAATCGACGGCACAGGCCACGCGCAGGGCCGCGCGGTAATGCTCCTCGGCTGCCGCGAAGTCACCGGAGAGCCGCTCGGCACCGGCGAGGTCGTTCAGGCATATTGCCACGTCCACACTCTCGGTGGCGAGGCTCCGGTGCAGATCAAGAGCCTTATGATAGTCGCGGATGGCGGCGGAGTAATCACCTTTTGAGCGATGGGCGTTGCCTCGCATTCGAATGGCAGAGCCGCATGCACGGGCACCGGCATTGGCACGGGTCCAGTGCTCGGCGGCACGGTCGGCACAGGTAAGCACATCGTCGGCTTGGTGCCGTAAATAGTGTATGTATCCGGCGTCATAGGCTCGCCAGCCAGCCTTTATATAATCATCTGCAGCTACGGCCCTTAATTCGGCTTTTCTACTCAGCGCGAACCACTCATCCCAGTGGCCTTGAAATTCGAGGAAGCTCGGCAGAACACTACACACTGTCTGCAGGCGTGCATTGTCACCGGCGAGGAAGAGGTCCAGGGCGGGGGCGATGCCGGGCCAGGCGGCTTCGAGGATAGGAAAGCGGGCATGCATTTGCCAGCCGTTCTCCATGATGAGGGCGAAGGCGCGCTTTTCCAGGATGTTGCCGGTTTCGGCCACGACCTCGGGCTTTTTCTTCCGCAGGAAGTCGGCGACGAGGGGGACGAGGGCGTAGTGCGTGCCTTCGGCGTTGTCGGTGACGAGGGAGCGGTTGGCGAGGCTGCCGAGGGCAGTCTCAGCGAGGGATTCCTCGATCCCGGCATTGGCGGCGATGTGCTCGACTTTGGCCGGAAGGGTGAAGTAGGTGAGGGCACAGAGGATCTGGGTTTCGTCGGCAGTGAATTCATTCACGAGGTCGCCAAAGATGAACTCCAGGGGGTCGTTCTTTTCTGGGCAGGAGCGGAGGAAGGCGATGGCGGCGGGGATGGTGCGGCAGGAACCGCGACCAAGCTGCCCGGCGGTCCAGCGCAGGAGGAGCGGGATGCCAGCGGTGGCCTGCCAGAGGCTGCGGTGGTCGTCCACACTGGCGCGGGCGAGCAGTTTGTTGTGCTCGGCGATGTCGGCGAGGGTGGCGAGGGCGGCGGCTTCGTCGAGCTTGTCGAGTTCGATGAGATTGATGCCGCGACCGATGCGGCGGCGGGCGGTGAGGATGGCTTTGCAGACGCCGGGCAGGTCGCTGACGAACTCGACGATGCGCTCGCGGTCCTCGGGGGTGAGGGATTCGAGGTTATCCAAGATGAGCAGGGCGCGGGTGCCGGTGAGGGCATCGAGGATGAGGCGGGCGCGATCCTCCGGGGTGCTGCGCGGGATGTCATCGCGGCCCAGTGCGCGGGCGATCTCATCAAGGATGCCGAGGTAGTGGGAGACGAAGCGGACCTTCACAGGGCGCGGGCCTTCGTCTTCAAGGGCGCGGTCCTTGATGGAGACGAAGATGACGGGATCAAACTGGTCGCGTGAATACACGGAGGCAGCCCGGACCGCGAGGGAGGTCTTCCCCATGCCACCCGGCCCCGCGATGAGAGCACCCCAGGTGCGCTTTTCCGGGCGCAAGGCGTCACGAATCTGCGCGAGTTCCTTTTCACGTCCGTGGAAGTGATCGAGGCGGGGGAGGTAGTGGGGCGCGTGAGGCTTCGTTGGCTCGCCGCCGGAAGTGACTGGCTTCGTGTAGTGGTCCTTGTCCTTGCCTTCGTTGAGCGCGAGACGTTCGAGGATGAGATGGGCAAATTGCTCGGGGGTTTTGGTGTCGAGTTCGATGAAGCCAGCGGCGGGGCTGAGTCCATCGGCCTCGGCGTATTCAAAACGGGACGACATGACGCGGTGACCGTCTTCCTTGGTCAGCAAACCATAGATGTGCAGCCACTCCCAGCCAGTCCAGCGCTTGGTGTCGTACTTCGGGCAGAGCACCGGGACGATGAGATCCGACTGCTTGCCGTAGAGCTTGGGCAGGTAGATGCCGAGATCATGCCGAGCGAACTCAGCCTCGTGATATTTGTCATAGAGGATGGCTTCCTGGCCGAACCGTTTGGCGAGGATGTCGGCGACCTCTTTGACAAAGGGTCTCTTTTCCCCGGCAAAGGAGAAGGCGATGCGGAAGCGGGCGGCACTCATGATTCAAAAGACGCAGCAGAGTCGTCTGCCGACGAAGAAGCCGGAGAGGGAGCCGTTTGACCAGAGAAAAATGCCGGAGGATGACGCGCTGCTCGGGTGCCACGGCAGCTTGACGCTGCGGCCTGTGCCACGCATAGACAAAGCTGCATGAAGATTCTCGCGGCCATGTCTGGAGGAGTGGACAGCAGTGTCGCTACGGCGCTGCTGGTGCGGGAGGGGCATGAGGTGGTGGGTGCCTACATGAAGAATTGGATCAATGAGGAGGGCATCATCGGCCACTGCCCGTGGGAGGAGGACATCGTGGACGCACGCGCGGTCGCGGATCAGCTCGGGATCGAGTTTCATGTGGTGAACCTGATGAAGGAATACCGCGAGCGCGTGGTGAAGTACCTGCTGGACGGATACCAGGACGGCATCACCCCGAACCCAGACGTGATGTGCAATCGCGAGATGAAATTTGGCGTGCTCTGGGACTGGGCGAAGGAGCGCGGCTTTGACGCAATCGCTACGGGGCACTATGCGCGGAAGGCTGATGATCAGACGATCCTGCGCGGTGCTGATCCGAACAAAGATCAGACCTACTTCCTGGCGATGATGCGGCCTGAGCAGGTGAAGATCGCGCGTTTCCCCATCGGGCATCTTTTGAAACCTGAGCTGCGTGATGAAGCGCGCCGCCTCGGCCTGAAGACGGCGGAGAAGAAAGACAGCCAGGGTATCTGCTTCATCGGGGAGGTGAAGATGGAAGACTTCCTGCGCACTTTTGTCGAGGATCGCCCTGGGAACATCGTCGATCTCGAAGGTCGCGTGCTCGGCCAGCACAAAGGCCTGCACCTCTACACACTCGGCCAGCGCAAGGGCATCGGCGTGGCCAGCAATCTGTATAAGCAGGCCTATGTCGTGGTGGCCAAGCGGCATGAAACGAGGGAGTTAGTCATCGCCATCGAGCGACCTGACACGCCGCTGCTTTGGGCGCAAAGCTGCACGCTGACCGGAATCTCCACCACGGGGTTGCCACTGGATCAGGCGCGCATCTTGAATGCTCAGCCGCGCTACCGCTGCCCGGCTGGCTTGGCGCAATACACGCCGCTCGGTGATGGCCGGGCGACTCTGGTTTATCAGGAGCCTCAGCGCGCTCTGACCCCCGGCCAGATCTGCGCGCTGTATGATGGCGAGCAGCTTCTCGGCGGTGCGATTTTTGAAACCATCTCGTATGACTGAGCCGCAGCCTGTCGTTCATTTCCCTCTCCATGAAATACCTTCCCTTCCTTTCTATCCTTCTCGTCCTATCGGGACAGCCTTCTCAAGCCGCCGACTTCGTCTCTCTCTTTGATGGGAAATCCATGGCAGGCTGGAGCGGCCTCGATGGCAAAGCCCCAGGTGCAGGCTGGTCGGTAGAAAACGATACGCTTCACCTCAATGGCACGCCTGGCGGCATGTTGCTTTCAGATAAAGAGTACACCAGCTTCGAGCTTGAGTGGGAATGGAAGGTCGAATCTGGCGGCAACAACGGCGTGAAGTATTGGGTCACCAAAGTCGGCGGCAAGGAGTGGCTGGGCATCGAGTATCAGATGATCGACGACCAAAAGCATCCTGACGGCCTCAAAGGCGGCAGCCACACGACGGCCTCCATTTATGACATCAAGGAACCCGTCGCTGGCAAGCTGCTCAAGCCTGTGGGCGAGTGGAACAGCAGCCGCGTTGTCGTGAAGGATGGCAAGATCGAGCATTGGCTCAATGGCGCACTCGCCTCAGAAGCCGACACAACCACCGATGACTGGAAGCAGCGCATCGCCGCCAGCAAATTTAAGAGCAAGGTTGGCTTCGCTCCCGGTAAAGGTCACATCATGCTGACCGACCACGGTGATGAGGCTTGGTTCCGCAACATCCGCATCAAAGAGCTGTAAGCTCAGCTCTCAGGATAGACGGCGACAGCCATCACACCTTCGCTGGGCAGCCAGCCGACGACTTCGACTCGTCGCGGTGCGGTGGTCGTCTTGCCTGTATCCAGACCTTGACGGACGGTATCGACGACCTGCTTCTGCGTGGCCTCATTGACATCGTTACCAAAGAGATTCGCCAGTTTTGCAAGGATGGGTGCGGGAGCATCCATACCGACAATGGTCACCGGCTGACGGCTCAAACCACTGGCTAAAATTTGTTCACGCATCACCTCAGGCGTGAGCCCACTCGGCATGAGAATGAGACGACGAAGACGCGCGACGGTGGGAGCATTTACCTGTGGCTGGGCCTGTGCAGCGATCTGCGGCGCCGCCACAGTCGGTGGCTTGATGGACTTCGAGGGCTTGAGGAAACGGGTCTCCGAAGATGCCGATTCCAGCACCGGCAATTCAGGCCCAGCCTCTGGCAGCGGCAGGAAAGTATCCTGCGCGCAAGCAGCCGTACCGAGAAGGCAGAGGCTCAAAAGGCTGTTGAATCGGGGGGGCAGGAAAAACACGGGATGCGCTTTTTATCAGGCCGCCCGATTTTCGACAACCCTAATTTTTAATATTTAGCACCTTAGGCTATCGAATTGGCACGCGTCCATTTTAGAGGCGTGTTCTGGATACTTGGCGAGGTTCGTACATTCGTGAGGTTCGGTGGCGATGTCGTAGAGTTCTTCATCGCCATTGCGGTAGTGAATGTAGCGCCACGAGCATGCGCTGATGGCGTATTCGGCGGGGTCGCTGAGTTGCGTGATCGCGGCATGGGCTACTACTTCGCAGCGTCAGCCGCCGCTTTCTTGGCTTTGCGCTTTTCCTTTTTGGCTTCGGATTTGCCTTCGCCATCGCTCATTTTGCCTTTGGCTGAGGCGGGGATGTTTGTGGTGGGGAAGTGTTTGGCGAGTTCGGCTTTGAGGGCGGCGTGCTCGGGTTTGGCGGCGAGGTTGGTCCACTCGTATTCGTCGTTGCTGTGATCGTAGAGTTCTTCGCCGCCATCGGCGTAGCGAATGTAGCGCCAGCGGTCAGTGCGGACGGCGTGGTTGTTTTGACCAAAGGTGGTGACACCAACGCCTGTCCACGCTGCGGCCGGATCGGCGAGCAGGGGCTTGATGTTGTCGCCTTCGAGCCAGGCGGGTTTTGGCAAGGCGGTGAGGTCACAAAGAGTTGGATACACACTCATGAAATCGACAGGGCTTTTGCAGATGCCGCCGGGCTTGGTGACACCGGGGACGACCCAGATGAAGGGCGCGCGCGTGGCTTCTTCCCAGAGCGCAAACTTCCGCCAATGTTCCTTCTCACCGAGATGCCAGCCGTGGTCGCCCCAGAAGACGATGATGGTGTTGTCCTTATGTGGGGACTTGTCATACGCATCGAGCACACGACCGATCTGGCCATCGAGATACGAAATGGCAGCGAGGTAGGCCTGCACGGCTTCTTTCCAGCGCCCGGAGGCAAGCACGGCGGCGTGATCGCCCGTTGGCTTGGCCATCTTCACACCTGCGGGTGGGATGTCGGAGAGATCACCTTCTTTAGTGGGCGGCAGTTGGATATCGGCCAGCGGATGCATGTCATAGTATTTCTGCGGCACGTTCCAGGGCATGTGCGGCTTGTGAAAACCAAGCGTGAGGAAGAATGGCTTCTCGTGGGTCTTGCCGAGCTCTGAGATGCCGAAATCCGCGATGCCGGTGTCTGAAACGGCTTCGTCTCCGCCTTCGACGATGGGGCCAAAGGCGATGCCGCCGATGCTGCGGTCATCGACTTTGCCTTTGATGCTGCTCTCATTCTTAATGGTGGTCCATTGCTCCGGCCAGCCAAGTCCACCATGCCAGAGCTTGCCTGTGCCAAGGGCGTCATAGCCTGCGTTCTTGAACTGCGTGACGAGTGAGACGTCGGGCTTGAGCACTTTCTCGAACGGGTTGTTGTTGTCGTAGATCCCTGTCGTGCCGGGGCGCTTGCCGCTGAGCAAGGCTGCTCGTGAGGGATTGCACACAGGAGCTGCACATTGCGCATTGGTGAAGCTGACGCCCATCGCTGCGAGGCGATCGATGTTCGGCGTCTTTGTTTGTTTATTGCGCCCGAAATGACCGATCCAATGATTGAGATCGTCCACAGCGATGAAGAGGACGTTGGGCTTGGCGGTGTCAGCGGCAAATGACGAACCCAAAATGAGGAATGGCGAAAGTAGAACGAGCAGGTGCTTCATGGGCGTGGAAACGTGAGAGTTGGCGGATGATTTCAAAGGCATTTGGGGGATCGGCTAATCGGCCTTCTTCTTTTTGCCTTTCTTTGCCGAACCGGGGTCGATGAGGGTGACTGCCTCACCTTGAAGAAGTGGCTTGCCGAAGACGGTTTGAGTGTCGCCTTGCTGTTTCATCCAGGCGGCGAGGTCGTTGCGCATGGTGGTGAGCCGCTCGGTTTGTTTCGGATCGGCGGCGAGATTGTGAAGTTCGTTCGGGTCGTTGGCGAGGTCGTAGAGTTCTTCAGCGGGCCGTGTGGTGAAGCGTTTCACCGTGGCTGAGGCGGCAGGATCGCTTTCAGCGGCGGTGAGCCATGTTTTCCAATACGCGAGGCCGCTAGGGCCTGAAGAGCGTGAGATGTGCGAGTGATGCTGGAACTCGGGATGGAGATTGCGGATGTATTTCCAGTCCTGCGTGCGGACAGCGCGGATGGGATAAACATTGAAGTCGCCGTCGCCGCTGTGCGTGGCAAAGATGCGGTCGCGATGCGCGGTGGTGGTGCCGCGTAAGATTCCGGCAAAGGATTTGCCGTCGATGCCGCCGGGGACTTTGCCGCCGCCGAGTTCGATGAAGGTGGGAAGCAAATCGGGCCAGCAGACCATCGCATCGCTGGTGGTGGCGGGTTTCAGCGTGCCGGGCCAGGCGATGATGAGCGGAATGCGGATGCCAGCGTCGTAGAGGTTCCATTTGCCAAAGGGCCACTGGCCGCCGTGATCGGCGGTGTAGATGAAGAGCGTGTCGCCAGCGATTTTCTCGCGAGCTAAAGCGCGGACCTCGCCGAGCAGCGTGTCGGCCTTGGTGATGTCGGTGAGGTAGCTCGCCCGCTGCTCCCGCGTGACGGTGGTGTCCACATGCGTGGGCGGGATCGTGACTTTCGCCGGATCGTAGCTGCGTTCTTCACTCCACGGCACATGCGGATGGCGTGTGCCGACGAAAAGACAGAGCGGCTTCTTCGACGTGCGTTCGCTGAGGAACTTCGCCACCTCTGCCGTGTCAGAGATGCCCACCGAAGGCCCGATCACGGTATCGAAGTCATAGAACTTGGCCCAGTCGCCATGCGCGACCTTGCCGATGATCGCCAGTTCGTAACCGAGACTGCGGAGCACCGTCGGCAGAGATGGAACCTCGGGTTTTTTGGCCTTGTGATTGGCCTCCGCGCCATTGCGAGCCGACCAAAGTCCCGTGAGCATCGCCGTGCGGCTCGGCCCACAGGCAGGCGAGGCGACAAAGGCGTGCGTGAACTTCAATCCTTCCTCCGCGAGCCGTTTCATGTTCGGCGTGCGGACCTCGGTGGAGCCATAGGCCTGCGAATCGAGCTGACTGTGATCATCCGAGATGAAAACAACGATGTTGGGCTGAGCCGCGAAAACGGATAGCAGCGGGCAAAGAGCGAGGAGGAAAAAGAGGCGTTTCATGATCGGCGAGACCTGTGAACTGGCTGGTTGGGGCGAATGTTGCGGCTTTTTACTCACCGCTGGCTCTGGCCCGCTCTCTGCTGCAACAATCTGGCCTTACTGATCGTTCCCCTTGCCCCAAATTTCCCTCATGAATCGTCGTCACTTTCTTCTCAGTTCTCTTGGCACCACGCTGGCCTTGCCGAGCATGTCATCGCTTTTGGCCAAAGGGGCCACTGGCGGCTCAGTGCAGGTTGCCAAAGGGGCTGGCATGGGCGCACGGCGCTTTGTGGCGATCGGCAATCTGCTCGGCTACCAGACGAAGAGCCTGTTTCCGACGACGCAGGGGCGGAATTACGAGAAGACGACGCTTCTGGAGCCTTTGTGGGACATTCGCGACAAAATGACGGTCCTTCGCGGGCTCGATCACGGCGTCAAAGGCGGGCATTTCGCGGTGCATTCGTTCCTTTCGGGCGTGTTGCATTCCGAGGCGCAAAATCGCCCCGATGGCAATGTGACCATCGACCAGTTCCTCGCGGACGAGGTGGGCTTTGAGACGCGATTTCCTTCGCTCACGGTCGGTTCCGAAGGTGGCATTCATGGTGGCTGTCAGATCGCCTGGACGAAGTCGGGCGTGCGGGTGCCGCCGGTGACGAATCCGGCGGAGTTGTTTGAGAAGCTTTTCGTCACCGACTCGAAGGAGCGTCAGGCTCGTCGGGCTCAAGAAAACCAAGTGCAGGCCTCCATCCTCGACTCCGTGCTGGAGGAGGCGAACCGCCTGTCCAAGAAGGTGAACAAGGAGGACAAG
This sequence comes from Prosthecobacter sp., assembly GCA_040081325.1. GTDB lineage: Bacteria > Verrucomicrobiota > Verrucomicrobiia > Verrucomicrobiales > Verrucomicrobiaceae > Prosthecobacter. The sequence continues at coordinate 953 of JBEBGU010000004.1, read as the reverse complement.
GACAAGCTCGACGAATACCTCACCTCCGTGCGCGATGTGGAAAAGCGCCTCGAACTGCGTCAGCGCTGGACGAACCAGCCGAAGCCGAAAGCGCCCTTCGAGAAGCCTGCGAACCGCAACGCCGTCGAAGATTTGCCGCTGCTGTATGAGATGATCGCGCTCGCCTTGCAGTCGGACAGCACGCGCATCGCCACGCTGGAGATCGGCGGCGACTTCATGCCGCAGCATCTCGGCATCAAGAAGGACTGGCACGGCCTCTCGCACCACGGCAACGACGCCGAGGCCATCGCCGACCTCATCACGCTGGAGAAGTATCAGATCGATCATTTCGGCAAGTTCGTGGCCCGTCTCGCGAAGATGAACGACGGCGAGCGCACGCTGCTCGACTCCACCACCGTGATGTTCGGCAGCGGCATGGGCGACGGCAACTCGCACAAGAACTCCGACCTCCCCATCCTCCTCGCCGGCGGCGGCTACAAACACGGCGAATTCCGCGAAGTCCCCCGCGAAGGCATCAACAAGGTGCCGCTGTGCAATCTCTTCGTCGATATCGCCCAGAAGATGGGCGTCGAGACGGATTCGTTCGGCAGCAGCACGGGACGCTTTGCTTGATGCCGAGCGGCTTCGATAGCGCGCCAGCAAAGTAGCCATCTTGCTCCGCAAGATGCGCTCAGGACTCCCGCCAACACCTCACGTTTTCTCCGTTCGATGACGAAATTCCCTTTCAACACCCCACGCTCCTCTCGCGGAGCGAGAGGGCTACTTTGCTTCGCCTTTGCGGCCACGCTCACTTACGCCGCTGACGCACCACCGAAGGTCGTGCAGCAGTTTCTCGGAAAATACTGCCTCGAATGCCACGACGCGGATGTGCAGAAGGGCGACCGCTCGTTTGAGAAGTTCGAGCTGCCGCTGAAAGGGGCCGCTGACCTCATTGAGGCTCGCGACATCATCGA